>CAMWUJ010000021.1 GCA_947177405.1 uncultured Porphyromonadaceae bacterium
ATTCATGGGAAATCATGAAGCGACATGATGAATCATGATGCAACTTGAATTCATGGGAAATCATGAAGCGACATGATGAATCATGATGCAACTTGAATTCATGATAAATCATGAAGAAATTGAAAAAAATTTAAATTAAATATGAGAGCATTAATAAGCGTAAGCGATAAGCGCGGCATTGTGGAATTCGCCAAGTCGCTCAAAGAGTTGGGCTGGGACATCATCGCCACAGGCGGCACAATGACCAAACTCCGCGAAGCAGGAATAGAAGTTATCAATATAAGCGACGTGACAGGTTTCCCTGAGATCTGCGACGGTCGTGTGAAAACCCTCCATCCCAAGGTGCACGGCGGTCTTTTGGGACGTCGCGACCTTGCCGACCACATGGAGCAGCTCGAAGCCAACGGCATCGAGACAATCGAGATGGTATGCGTGAATCTTTACCCATTCGAGGCCACCATCGCCAAGAAAGATGTAACACTTGAAGATGCAGTGGAGAATATCGACATAGGCGGTCCCTCCATGCTTCGCTCGGCAGCCAAGAATTTCCGTGATGTGACAGTGGTATGCGATCCCGATGACTATGAGAAAGTGCTCTCCGAGCTTCGTGCCAACGGCCACACGGAATATGAGACACGCTTCAAACTATCGGCTAAGGCATACACACATACCGCGGAATATGACAGCCATATCGCCACTTATATGCGCAAGCAGGCAGGTCTTGACGAGAAGCTGTTCCTCGCCTTCGATGAAGTGCAGAGCCTCCGCTATGGTGAGAATCCCCACCAAAACGCTATGTTCTACCGCGCTGAAGAGGAAGTGCCCTATTCAGTGGCATTCGCAAAACAGCTCGGTGGCAAGGAGCTATCCTACAACAATATCCAGGATGCAAACGCCGCCCTTCAGCTGGTGCGCGAGTTTGACACTCCCTTCTGCCTGGGTCTCAAACACATGAACCCCTGCGGAGCCGCAATCGGTAAAGATATCAAGGAAGCCTGGGAGAAAACCTACGAGGCAGACAAGGTATCGATCTATGGTGGTATCGTGGCAATGAACCGTCCATTGGATGCCGAGACAGCAAAACTCCTCAAGCCTATCTTCCTTGAGATAGTAATGGCTCCCTCTTTCGATAAAGAAGCTCTTGAGGTGCTCGCCAGCAAGAAGAACCTTCGCCTTCTTGAAGTGAACATGGAGAAATCCGACAAGAAACAGAAGCAGTATGTAGGTGTTACCGGCGGCCTTTTGGTGCAGGATGCCGACCTCGAATGTAAGGAAATCACCGAGGATATGTGTGTGACCGAGGTCAAGCCCACTGCCGATCAGCTCGTTGACCTCAACTTCGGCTGGAAAGTGGTGAAACATGTAAAATCCAACGCCATCGTAGTGGTGAAGAATGGAGCCACTGCCGGTGTGGGCGCAGGCCAGATGAACCGTGTCGGATCAGCACATATAGCGCTTGAAGAAGCCAAGGCCGCAGGTCTCACCGAAGGTCTGGTGCTTGCTTCCGACGGCTTCCTTCCCTTCGATGATACAGTGGAGCTTGCCTCCAAATATGGCGTGACCGCCATCGTTCAGCCCGGCGGATCTATCCGCGATGAGGACGCCATCAAGAAGGCCAACGAGAAGGGTATCACAATGCTATTCACAGGCATGCGCCATTTTAAACATTGATATGAAGGCACTTGTAATCGGAAGCGGTGGCCGTGAGCACGCCATAGTGGAAGCTCTGAGCCGCAGTCCGCAAGTAGAGAAGATATATTGCGCTCCCGGCAATGCCGGAATCACGAGTATGGCAGAGTGTGTCGGCATCGGGGTTACCGATGTCGAGGCACTCGCTGATTTCGCTGAGAAAGAGGGTATCGACCTCACGGTGGTGGGCCCCGAGGCAGCCTTGGCAGCGGGAGTGGTCAACGTGTTCAATTCACGCGGTCTGAAAATTTTCGGTCCCACTAAAGAGGCTGCACGCATCGAAAGCTCGAAGGAATATGCAAAACAGGTGATGGATCGATATGGAGTGCCAACAGCGGGTTACCGTTCCTTTGACAACTATGAGGAGGCACTCGAATATGTGAAAGCCGGCAAGATTCCTACAGTGATCAAATATGACGGTCTGGCCGCCGGAAAAGGAGTGGTGGTTGCCATGAGCTTTGAAGAAGCCGACGCAGCTCTGAAGGATATGCTCCTCGACTCCTCATTCGGAAAAGGGAGAGTGGTGATAGAAGATTTCCTCGAAGGCCCTGAATTCAGCTTCATGTGCCTGGTATCGGGAGACAAGGTCTATCCCCTCGAACTCGCCCAGGATCATAAGCGTGCCTACGACGGCGACAAAGGTCCGAACACGGGAGGAATGGGTGCTTATTCACCTGTACCCTTCATAGGAGAAGATATAAAGGATCGTGCTCTCCGAGAAATAATGATACCCGTGGCCAAAGGGCTTGTGAGCGAAGGAAATCCCTTTACCGGTATCCTTTATGGCGGTCTTATACTCACAGAAGATGGTCCGAAGGTGATTGAATTCAACGCCCGTTTCGGAGATCCCGAGACGGAAGTGGTGCTCCCTCGACTCAAAAGCGATATCTATGCCCTCTTCGAAGCCGCTCTCAAAGGAGAGGATTTCGATATAGAGTGGCATAAGGATGCCGTGCTTGGTGTGGTGCTCGCCTCAAAAGGCTACCCGGGCAGCTATGAGAAAGGGGCTGTGATCAAAGGCCTTGAGGATGTGGATACGAGCGTGTATCACATGGGTACCGCTAAGAAAGATGGAGAAATCCTCACTTCCGGAGGCCGCGTGCTGATGGTGACCGGAAAAGGCGCAACCCTTGAGGAGGCACATGCCGCCGCAATGAAGAGTCTGGAGAAGATAGATTGCCCGGCTCTCTTCCACCGCACGGACATCGGAAAAGCAGCGATAAAATAAATCATGATTCACCATGATGCGACATGATGAATCATGGTGCGACATGAACTCATGAGAAATCATGATGCGACATGACAAATCATGATGAATCATGACAAATCATGATTCATCATGACAAAATCAATTAAAAGAAAAAATAAATGATAGAAAGATATGGTCGCGACGTGATGCGTCGCGTATGGACCGAAGAAAATAAATTCAAGGCCTATCTCGAAGTAGAGATTCTTGCCGCCGAGGCATGGAGCAAGCTCGGGGTGGTGCCCGAAGAGGATGTGAAGAAACTGCGTGAGAACGCTAAATTCGATATAGCCAGAATCAAGGAGATAGAGCTTCAGACCCGCCATGATATCGTGGCATTCACCCGCGCCGTGAGCGAATCATTAGGCGAGGAAAGGAAATGGGTTCACTATGGCCTCACCTCCACCGACGTGGTGGATACCGCCAACGGTTACCTCTTCCTGCAGGCCAATACCATTCTCCTTGCCGACATCGAGAATTATATCGAAATCCTGCGCAAACAGGCCATAAAATACAAATACACTCCCTGCATCGGACGCACCCACGGCATCCATGCCGATATCACGAGCTTCGGCCTCAAATGGGTGCTCTGGTATGAGGAGATGCGTCGCAACCTCAAGCGTTTCAAGGAGGCCGCAAGAGGCGTGGAGGTAGGCAAGATTTCGGGAGCTGTGGGCAATTTCGCCAACATCCCTCCCTTTGTGCAGGATTATGTATGCGAGAAACTCGGCATAGAGAGCTCCAATATCTCCACACAGGTGATACAGCGCGACCGTCATGCCTACTATATGGCCACTATCGCCCTCATCGGCGCATCTCTTGAGAAGATGGCCCTCGAGATCCGCAATCTCCAGCGCACCGAGGTGCATGAGGTGGAAGAGGCTTTCGGCAAAGGTCAGAAAGGATCGAGCGCCATGCCCCACAAACGCAACCCTATTTCCTCGGAGAATATCTGCGGCTGCGCACGTGTGCTCCGTGGTTACATGATGACCTGCTACGACAATGTGGCTCTCTGGCACGAGCGTGATATCTCCCATTCAGCCACAGAGCGAATCCTCATGCCCGATGCCACCATCCTCCTCGACTATATGCTCAACCGCATGGGTGGAATCCTGGAGAATCTCGTGGTATTCGAAGACCGCATGAAGAGCAATATCTACATGACCAACGGCGTGATCTTCGCCCAGCGCGTGATGAATGCGCTTATCGGTAAAGGATTCGCTCGTGAGAAGGCTTACGACACAGTGCAGCCCATCGCCATGAAGGCTATGGCCACAAATTCCGCCTATCACGAACTCCTCAAGGAAGATCCCACAGTGATGGGAGCGCTCACCGAAGAGGAACTCGACGGATGCTTCACCCTCGATTACTACATGAAGAATGTGGATTATATTTACAAACGCAATAAAATCGAAGATTGATGTCACAGAGATTAGTAGTGATCGGCTCCCAATGGGGAGACGAAGGAAAAGGGAAGATCACCGACTATTTCGCTTGCCGCGCCGACATGGTGGTGAGGTATCAGGGAGGCAACAATGCCGGCCATACCGTGGTATTCGACGGTCACAAGTATTCCTTGCGATCGATCCCTTCGGGTATCTTCAATCCCAATACAGTCAATGTAATGGCCAACGGCATGGTGGTGAATCCCGAATCGGTGATCACCGAGCTTGAGAAGCTTCATGAGCAGGGTATCACCGACTATCAGCTCTACATATCCGACCGCGCCGCGATGGTTATGCCCTGGCATTCACAGCTCGATGGGGCATACGAGACGCTCAAGGGAAATGCCCTTATCGGCACCACCAAGAATGGTATCGGACCCGCTTACTGTGATAAATACAGCCGCGACGGCCTCCGTATGGGCGACCTCCTCGAACCGGAATATTTCGCCGAGCGACTACGTGGCGCATTGGCGGTGAAGAATCCACAGCTCCGTCTGCTGGGTCTGCCGGAATATGATTTCCGGGAGGTCTATGACCGTTACATGGAAATCGCCAAGATTCTCGGACCGCGTATCTGCGACACTTCCGACCTCATAAACCGTGCGCTCCACACTGATGCCAAAATTCTCTTCGAAGGCGCTCAGGGAATGATGCTCTGCATCGACCACGGCACATATCCTTATGTCACCTCCTCCACCCCATCCTCGGCCTCTGTGCCTGTAGGAGCAGGCATATCCCCCAAATGGATAGATGAAGTGGTGGGAGTGGCCAAGGCTTACTGCACCCGCGTGGGAGAAGGAGCTTTCCCCACAGAGCTCTTCGACGAACGCGCACATCAGATCCGCGAGAAAGGTCATGAATACGGCACCGTTACAGGACGTCCCCGCCGCATCGGATGGTTTGACGCCGTGGTGGCACGATACACAAGCCGCCTGGCCGGTATCGACAACTGGGCGCTCATGCTCTTCGACGTGCTCTCAGGACTCGACAAGGTGTGCATATGCACCGGATATGAGCTTGATGGAAAGGTGATCGACTATCCCCCATCCACCGTATCGAAGCTTGCCCGCTGCAAGCCCGTGCTTATCGAAATGGAGGGTTGGAAGGAAGATCTATCCGATATCAGGGACTTCGATTCCCTACCGGAAGCGGCTAAGGCTTATGTGCGCAAGATCGAGGAGCTGACGGGCGTGAAGGTGGGTATCATCTCGGTGGGTCCCGACCGCAAACAAACAATCATCATAGACGAAAAACTTAAAAAATTCTGATATAGAGATGGCATTCATAGATGAAAAAATCGTGCTCGAAGGGGTTACCTTCGATGATGTTCTTCTTATTCCGGCTTACTCGGAGGTGACGCCCAACATGGTGAGCCTGTCGGGACGTTTCTCACGAAATATCCCCCTCAACATTCCCTTTGTATCGGCGGCCATGGACACCGTGACAGAAGCCGATCTCGCTATCGCTATAGCCAGAGAGGGCGGTATAGGTGTGATTCATAAGAATATGTCGATTGCCGCGCAGGCTGCGCAGGTGAGGAAGGTGAAACGTGCTGAAAGCGGCATGATCTACGACCCCATCACCATCAGCAAGGACCAGACCGTTGGCGAGGCTCTCCAGCTTATGCACGACAACCGTATCGGAGGTATTCCCGTAGTGGATGCCGACAACAAGCTGATAGGTATCGTGACCAACCGCGACCTCCGCTTCCAGACCGATATGAATCTCCCCATCGACAATGTGATGACCAAGGAGAATCTGGTGACCACCAACCGCACCGATCTCGCCTCAGCCGCAGATATCCTTCTCACAAATAAGATCGAAAAGCTTCCTGTGGTAGATGACGAAGGTCATCTCCTCGGCCTTATCACTTATCGTGACATCACGAAGGTTCAGGATTATCCCATGGCATGCAAGGACTCCAAGGGACGTCTGCGCGTGGCAGCCGGCGTCGGTGTGACCAGCGATACTCTCGACCGTGTGAAGGCGCTCGTAGAGGCTGACGTCGATGCTGTGGTGATCGACACCGCACACGGCCATTCTGCTAACGTGGCCAATACCCTCAAGAAGGTGAAGGAAGCATATCCGGATCTCGATGTAGTGGTAGGAAACATAGCCACCGGAGAAGCCGCAAGACACCTCATAGAGGCCGGAGCCGACGGTGTGAAGGTAGGTATCGGCCCGGGGTCAATCTGCACCACCCGCATCGTTGCCGGTGTAGGTGTGCCCCAGCTTTCAGCTATCTTCGAGGTGGCTAAGGTGGCTCACCAGTACGGTGTGCCCGTGATTGCCGACGGTGGTCTCCGCTATTCGGGCGATGTGGTAAAAGCACTCGCCGCCGGAGGTGACTGCGTGATGATGGGATCTATGTTCGCCGGTGTGGAGGAATCTCCGGGCGAGACAATCATCTATAACGGACGTAAATTCAAGGCTTACCGCGGAATGGGTTCGGTAGAGGCTATGGAAGCCGGTTCAAAAGACCGTTACTTCCAGAGCGAGAAGGTGGATTCCAATAAATTCGTGCCGGAAGGTATTGTGGCCCGCGTGCCCTATAAAGGCACTCTGAGCGAGACCGTATATCAGCTCACAGGTGGACTCCGTTCAGGCATGGGCTACTGTGGCGCCAAGGATATCGAGGCTCTTCACAATGCCAAATTCACAAAGATCACTTCCGCCGGTGTAACAGAGAACCATCCACACGATGTGACAATCACCAAAGAGGCTCCCAATTATTCACGACGCGAAGCGTAAATAGATATGGAAAAGATTTTAATATTAGATTTCGGATCCCAATATACACAGCTCATAGCACGTCGTGTGCGTGAGCTTAACGTATATTGCGAGATTCATCCTTTCAATAAGATTCCGGCAATCGATGCTGATACAAAGGGAGTGATTCTGTCGGGTTCTCCCTCCTCGGTGCGCGATGAGGATGCACCGGTGCCCGATCTTAGCAATATCAAGGGAAAGCTTCCCCTGCTCGGCGTGTGCTACGGAGCCCAGTATCTGGCTTATGCCTACGGCGGTCATGTGGAAGGAGCGCCTTCAAGAGAGTATGGTCGCGCCATGCTCACAGTGGTGGACCCCAACGATCCTCTCATGACCGGTCTCCCCTCTCCAACACAGGTATGGATGAGTCATGGCGACACCATCACCGACGTGCCCGAGAGCTACAAGGTGATCGGATCCACGGAGAATGTGAAATATGCCGCTTATCATATCGAAGGCGAGCAGACCTGGGGCATACAGTTCCATCCCGAGGTGTATCATTCCACCGACGGCAAGCAGCTTCTTGCCAATTATGTGCTTGGTATCTGCGGGTGCTCGGGATCATGGAGCCCTGCCTCATTCATCGAGACTACCGTGGCTGATCTCAAGGAGAAGATCGGTGACGAGCGCGTGATCCTCGGCCTCTCCGGAGGTGTGGACTCGTCGGTAGCCGCAATGCTCCTTCATAAGGCGATCGGACCTCAGCTCACATGTATATTTGTCAACAACGGTCTGCTTCGAAAGAACGAGTTTGACGATGTTTTAGACTCCTACAAAGGGATGGGTCTAAATGTGATCGGAGTCGATGCCTCAGAGCGTTTCTATAACGATCTCAAAGGCGTTACCGATCCGGAACAGAAGCGCAAGATTATCGGGCGCGATTTTGTGGAGGTTTTCAACGCTGAAGCCAAGAAGATCGAGAACGCGAAATGGCTCGCACAAGGCACAATCTATCCCGATGTTATCGAGAGTTGCTCCGTGAAAGGCCCATCGGCCACCATCAAGAGCCATCATAATGTAGGAGGTCTCCCCAAAGAGATGAACCTCAAGATTGTGGAGCCACTCCGCCTGCTCTTCAAGGATGAGGTGCGCCGTGTGGGTAAAGAGATGAAGATGGATTCAAGATTGCTTGGCCGCCATCCTTTCCCCGGTCCCGGACTCGGTATCCGCATCCTCGGAGAAGTGACACCGGAGAAAGTGAGAATCCTTCAGGAAGCCGATGCCATTTTCATCAACGGGCTTCGTGAAGCCGGGCTGTATGACCAGGTGTGGCAGGCAGGCGTTATGTTATTGCCGGTTCAGAGTGTAGGAGTGATGGGCGATGAGCGGACATACGAAAGCTGTGTGGCCCTGAGAGCCGTGATTTCCACCGATGGAATGACAGCCGACTGGGTGCATCTCCCCTACGAATTCCTTGCCAAGACAAGCAACGAGATAATCAACAAAGTGCGCGGCATCAACCGCGTAGTTTATGATATCTCCTCCAAGCCACCGGCAACTATCGAGTGGGAATAAAACTCTGATCCCAATCAAATATCAAAACCGAACACCGAGCACCCAAAGACAAACAGCCATTCATCAGGCCAGCCCAAATGCGGACTGCTTTTCATTTGAAAGCTATTTAAGACCTTATAAAAGCGGCCGGCTTTTCATTTGAAAGCTATTTAAGACCTTATAAAGGCGCCCGGCTTTTCATTTGAAAGCTATGCAGCCCCTGTTTGTCTTTGGGTGTTTCAGTGACCGGGATCCCAATAGGCTGATTCCGGTGTATAAATAAAATCTTTATCATGTCAGACTCCTCAGGCAAAAAGCATTCTCTCCCCCGGTTTCATCAGCGGGCTTTCGCGCATAATTATCATGCTCCTTTCATCTATCATATAATCTTATCGAAGCAAGAGAAAGCCGCTCCGTTCGGGGACCTTAAGGGAGACGCGAGAATCGCTCCGGGAAAGAAGGGATGCGCTTTTATCGAAGAGTCAGAATTAGGGAAAATAATCGCCAAATCAATTATCGGAATCCAAGTAACTTTCCCTATCCTACAAATCTATCAATTTATAGTCATGCCCGACCATGTCCATATCCTGTTGCGAGTCAAAGAATGGTCGGAAAAGCATCTGGATGATTATATGGAGCAATTGGTAATTAAAATCACCGATATTTACTCCCGGTTGCTTTATCCCACACAGGAGAAAATATTGGATCCAGAGGATATATTCGTGCCGGGATATTGTGACAAGCCACTCCTTCTAAACAGAAACCTCAATTCCCTCTTCATATATATCCGTCATAATCCACACAGGCTCGCCATGCGCCGGCAATTTCCTCAATTCTTCACACGTGTGCGCCAACTTCAAATTGGAAATATGGAATACGAGGCTTACGGCAATCTCTTTCTCTTCCGGAATCCCGATAAAGCAGCCGTAAAAATCAGTCGCAGCTTCACGACTGAGAAAAAATCAGAATTAGAAAGATACTGGCTTTCCGAAGCTCAGCGAGGTACAATCTTAGTTTCCCCTTTCATATCCAAGGCTGAAAAAGAGATACGTAGAAAGGCAGAGGAATTAAATGCAAGTATCATTCTCATCACACATGAAATATTTCCGGAAAGATTCAAACCATCAGCTCATGACTTCGAGCTTTGCTCAACGGGTCGGCTGCTCATCATTTCCCTTAAAGAACCCTACAAAACACCTCTTTCACGTCAGATCTGCCTCCGTATGAATGATCTGGCGGCAGAAATGGCCAAGCTATAACATAACCTTCGACACCCAAAGACAAACGGCATTTAATTTAGAAGCCCGATTATATATCATGTTGGATCTATAGCCTTGCAAATCAATTAATGGCCTTGCAAATCAATTAATAGCCTTGCAATCAATTAATAGCCTTGCCGATTGATTTAATGGCCTTGCAAACTAATGGCCTTGCCGATTGATTTAATGGCGTTGCCGGAGAGGAAAGATAGCCTTCAGGTGTTCAGATGTTTGTCTTCGGGTGAGGGAATGAATTGATTATCGCTTGTCAAATCTCCCTTCATAGAAATTTATGAAGGCTTTCGACACCAGACGGTTGCCTCCGGGAGTGGGATAGTCGCCGGTAAAATACCAGTCGCCGGGATGATCGGGGATGGCACGGTGCATATTATCCACGGTCTGATACACAATCTCCACTTCCGCCTTCACCCCTTCCGGTTTAAGCAGATCGGCAATCTTGGCGGCCACCTCTTCGTCGGTGAAGGGTGCGTAGATCTCTTTCACATAGTTCACACACTCCTCTTTGGGGAGATTCTCCTGCGCCTTGCATTTCTGATACACCGAATCTATCACATAGCCCATTCCTCGCTCTCTCAGAAGATCTATGGCCGCCTTGAACGCAATAAATTCCGACATACGGCTCATATCTATTCCATAGCAGTCGGGATAACGCACCTGCGGGGAGGAGGATACGATCACCAGCTTGCGGGGAGAGAGACGGTCGAGAATACGCAGTATGGATTCGCGGAGGGTGGTGCCACGCACTATACTGTCGTCGATAGCCACGAGGTTATCCCCCGGATTGATGGATCCGTAGGTGATATCATAGACATGGGCTGCCAGGTCATTACGGGTGTTGCCCTCGGCGATGAAGGTGCGGAGCTTGATATCCTTTATCGCCACTTTCTCCTTGCGGACCCTGTGTGCCAGGACTTCACGGATATTGGAATCTGTCAGGGCTCCGATGGAGGAGAGTCTCTGGATCTCCTCTATCTTTTTCTTAATAAGGTTTTCCTCGATTCCTTCCACAAGACCATAAAAGGCCACCTCGGCTGTATTGGGGATAAATGATATCACTGTCCGGTCGATATCATTATTGACAGCTTTCAGCACCTGAGGTACCAGATTCTTTCCCAATTGCTTACGCTCATCATAGATGTCGCGGTCTGATCCACGTGAGAAATATATTCTCTCGAAAGAACATCTCTTGTTGGCACCGGCAGGCAATATCTGCTCGATACGCGAAGATCCGTCTCGATCCACAATGATTGCCTCCCCTGGCATCAGCTCCCTGACGTCGGAGACCTGAAGGTCGAAAGCAGTCTGGATCACAGGGCGTTCGCTTGCCACGACCACAATCTCATCATCGCGGTAATAGAATGCCGGACGGATTCCATTCGGGTCGCGCATAGCCCACATGTCGCCATTGCCTACAATACCACAGATCACGTATCCGCCATCCCATGTCGGGGCGCAACGATGAAGCATATTCGATACATTGAGGTCACGCGCTATAGCAGCCGATCGTTCAAGTCCTTTCAGGCCCGCTCCATTATGAATCTCGAAAAGACGTTCGTTCTCACGGTCGAGGGCGTGGCCGAGTTGCTCAAGAAGAAGGAAGGTATCGGCATAAAGACGGGGATGCTGACCTTCGGCTGTGATTTTATCAAAAATCTCATCCACGTTGGTCATGTTGAAATTGCCGCAGAGCAGCATATTCCTTGCCGACCAGTTGTTACGTCGCATGAAGGGATGCACATAATTGATTCCGGATCGCCCCGTGGTGCTGTAACGGAGATGTCCCATATAGACCTCCCCTATGAAGGGTGTATCCTCCAGCGAAGCGCCTGCCTCACGGGCAGCGGAAATCTGAGCCGACACTTCACCGAACACTCTCTGAATCGCATCAGATCCCTGGGCTCGTTCCCTGAATATATATTCATGACCGGGAGCCACATCGAGTTTCACCGAACCTATGCCGGCCGCTTCCTGACCCCGGTTATGCTCCTTCTCCATAATGAGATAAAGCTTGTTAAGACCAAACAGGGGAGTGCCATATTTCTCTTCATAGTAAGAGAGAGGCTTGAGAAGGCGAATCATGGCTATGCCACATTCATGCTTTATAAGCTCCATAATATAAATAGCTGTTAAAATATTTTGCAAAATTAATCTTACCGGCGGAAATATGCAAAAAACGAAGCTCTTTACACCGATTTTTAACTTTACATTTCATCCTGCCTGTAATCTCGGATTTTTTATTTAATTTTGCAAAAAGGAAGAGAAATTAACCCCTACATCAAGGATGAAAATGAAAAAAGGAATCTCGGGAATAAAAACTGTCTTGCTGACTCTTGCAGCAATTCTCTCTGCCACAGGTTTGCAGAGTCAAGCCCAGTCGCTGGTGGATGATCAGATCGAACAAAAATCGAAATCAGGAAAAGTGGTTTTTATAGACGGCGAGCAGCTGTCGGATTCGACCCGCAAGGCTCGCGTGGATTCCATCCAACGCATTGTATCGAGGTTCTATTACGACCAATTCCGGAATTCGCAGGATCCTGACGTGCCCTATTTCCTTTTCATGAGTAAGTCGGCCGGACTGACTATGGGTATCGGAGGAGGCGTTCGTATGCGTGCCTATTACGACTGGAACGGCGCCATGCCAACCACCATGTTTGCACCCTACACAATAGCGATTCCAAAGAATCCGGCCTCCAAACGCCGTTTCAACACCACACCTTCGGGCACATATCTTTTCTTCCGCGGTATAGGCCACAACAAGGTGTTGGGCACATACGAATTCTATATCGAGAGTGATTTCACAGGCTTTGAAGGCCGGGATTTCCGTTTGAAAAAAGCCTACGTCACTTCGCGCGACCTGACTGTGGGTTATGCCACCTCCACATTCTCGGATCCGGCGGCTCTTTCTCCGGTGATAGATGCCAACGGTGCCAACAACAAGCTTTCGGCCACCTCCGTATTGGTGAGATATATGAAGCCTTTCAAATCAGGATGGTATGTGGCGGCGTCGATCGAAACACCGGCAACTGCTATTGACACAAAGGTGCCGGAGGTTACTCCGGTGAGCAACTGGCTTCCGGATGCTGCCGCTTTCGTGCAGTATGAATGGGCACAAGGGCAGCATGTAAGATTGAGCGGGATAGTGCGCAGTCTCTCATATATGGACAAAAGAAATGAAAAGACCCATAATCTTGCAGGCTGGGGCACCCAACTGAGCTGTGTAGCACATCCCGAACGCCATCTTACCACCTATCTGACTGCCAACTACGGTCAGGGATACGGATCGCTCGGAGGCGATCTTATGCTCGGTGCCTACGACCTCGTGGGATCGGCCGAGGATCCCGGATATATGTATGCCCCTCGTTCATACGGATGGTGTCTGGGATTACAATATAATTTCCTCCCCAATCTCTTTGCCAGTGTCACCGCAAGCCAGACACGTTATCTTCCCCGACATCTTATTTCGCCGGATGATTACAAATACGGTCTCTTCGGCTGTGTGAATGTATTCTGGAGTATCCTTCCTCGTCTCACCATCGTTGGAGAGCTCGATTGGGGACAACGCAAGAATTTCTCCGGAGCCCACAGTCATGCCAACCGTGCAAACCTCTCAGCCATGTTCTCATTCTGATCATTGATCACCTTCATCAAATTTAATCCACATTCAATAAAATCTCGGATTTTATTGAATGTGGATTAAATTTGATGAATAAAGATAATCAGTTGAAATATTTTATCTCGTCCGGACGGAACACAATCTCTCTGGATGAGACAGGAGCCGCAAGAAAATAACCGAGACAGAAACCTCCTTCAAACATACAGGGGCCATTGCTGTTGCCGACACTCAGAGCCTCTATATAGTCGTGCATGGTCCGACTCACGGGCACTACCGTTGCTTTTACAAGATCTCCGTCCTCAAGCTTATCTTTCTCATCCTCTTCATCAAGATTCATACGCGTGGTCATCAACACCTCATTGATAATGCCTTCCGACGACAGGAGATCATTTATAGCAACCCATTTATAAGCCTTACCGTTACGATATAAGCGCATCCAATAACAGTCCTCTGCACTGTCAGGATCATCAGTAAATGATACCTGAAGCACTGCAACATAATCGTATGGCATCTTTATCCAGTTGAATTCCATACCGGTTATATCCACTTTCTTACCCATCACACTTTCGGAAGTATAAACCACTCCTCCATGCTTCACGGTGAGACTGTAAAGATGTCCCTCCACTCCGGCGATATCTGAAACGAAAAGACCTTCGGAATCAGGTGTAAGAGGAAACTCTTCGCCTGAGGTGAGATCGGTTATGGATACCTCCGCATCAGTGATGCGCTGTCGGTCAATGGGTTCATCCATCGGGGTGGTGAAGGTGAGCGACACATCAGCCCCGCTCTGAGTCAACGATCCCTCGATGACAAGGATCGGATCTATATCGTGATATTTGAAATCGAGCTCCTTCTCGCAGCCTGTGAAAAGGATTCCCGATAATAATCCCAAGATTAATGTGAATAATATATTTCTATTCATGTCAAGCATCTTTCTAAAACTTTAGAGTATAACTCACAGAAGGGACAATCCCGAACATTGCCTGCAGCACAGCTCTCGATCCCGAAGGACTCTTGGGATCATCCTCAAAATAAACCACATAAGGATTATATCGGCAATAAAGATTATAGACACCGAAATTCCATTCATAGGTAAACTTCTTCCCTACATGCCTATAAGTGGCCGAGAGATCGAGACGATGAGTGTCGGGAGTGCGATAACCATTCCTTTTGCTGTAATAATAGATGGTAGTTCCGCTCAATTCATATTTATCGTCAGGAGCCGTGAGAGGGGTTCCGGAGGAGAATATCCAGGATCCTGAAAGACTCCAGCGGTCATTGAAACGATAAATACCCACAAGGGTCAGGTCGTGGCGACGGTCGTTGGTGGCATCATACCATCTGCCCTCGTTTATGCCGGCAATCTTTGTCTGGGTTTTGGAAAGACAATAGGAAATCCAGCCGGTGAGTTTCCCTGTATTCTTACGCAACATCACCTCCGCTCCATAGCTTCTACCTTTTCCTCCTAAAATTATGCTCTCTATATTGAGACGGGAGAACATACTCATGCCGTCGCGATAATCATACACATTATTGATATTCTTGTAATATCCCTCCACCGACCAGTCAAAAGCTCCATCAGATGTCATCCCCGTATAGCCGGCCACATACTGCCATGCCTGCTCGGGCTTGATTGAAGCTGAGGATAGAGCGTAACGGTCGAAAGGGAAACTCGTGGTGCTCGTTCTTATTGAATGAAGGCTCTGGGTGGTGAGTGCGACTCCGGCTTTCACATTATGATTCTCATTAAATCCCCATTTCAAACTGATACGAGGTTCGGGATTGATGTAGGTCTTTGAGGAATAATCGGGATCCTCTTCCTGAGGAGAATAGAATTTATGAAACCAATTTCCGGAAAGAGAGGTGAAAAGACTCAGCCTAAGTCCTCCCGAAAGAAAGAAATTACCGGTTAAGAGACCTTCATAGTTTATCCATCCGGCATTCACCCAACCGCTTTTTATATCCCTCACCCGGTTACCGCCGATGACAAAATCAGCCGACTGCACTCTGAGAAGTTCTGACCGGATTCCGAATTCAAGGGTACGGTCATCATCAATTGACAGGCTTATATTCTCATTCACCGACGCATTGCGGATGTATTCCTTAAGCATCTGGGAGCTCTCCATTATGCTCATGTCCATCTTGTTGGAGAAAGAAGTATAAGATCCGGTGGTATTGAAACGCCACGTATCTCCCCGACGTGCCAGCCAGTTGACCGATCCTGCAATATTACCCCAGTACATTCCCATTAGATCCCCAACAGCCATATTATCGTGGCTCGCGATGAAAGAGAGATCCACATTATCATCCCGGCGCGCCTTATATCTCACTTTAGCTGTCACATCATAAAAATTCATCACCACATGGCGATACTTGGGAATCATCTTCAGGAAAGCATCCACATACGATCTCCGGGCAGTTACGGCAAACGACAATTTCTCTCTCACTATAGGACCCGCTGCCATGAGTTTTGCAGCAAGGATGCCGATAGTTCCGGCGGCATGATAAGAGCTCATATCCCCGGGGGCAAGCGAGGTTTCAAGCACCGAGGAGGCAGCCTCACCGAAAGTGGCCGGAATCGGCCCTTTATAGAGAGTGGCACGTCCTATCGCCTGGTCGCTGAAAGTAGAGAATATTCCCATCACATGGGTAGGACAGTATAGGGTCATGCCATCGAGCTGGATAAGGTTCTGGCCGGATGTGCCGCCCCTCACTTCAAAGCCTCCTGCACCGTCCCCTTCACTGTGGACACCCGGAAGATATGTGATAGATTTTATAATATCATTCTCGCCGAAGAGCACCGGCACCAGAGCCATTTTTGATAATTCCACATTCTCCACCCCCAACCGGAGTGAAGATAGACGCTGTCCGGCCGAATGTCCGGTAACAACCAGCTCCTCAAGATTCTCTGTCGGCTCCCGGCTGCCCGAGGAATAATTCGAGATGGAATCGCTCTTTAACAAATCTATCTCCTGTGCAAATGTATGCATCCGGCAGTTAAACCCTCCGGAAATCAGCAATAAGGAAAAAACAATCTTTTTTATCATTAAGACCTATAAACTAAAGCACTGTAATATTTTACAGTGCTGCAATCTTACGTATATTTGCCAATTTAGCCATAAAAGAAGAATCGGTTCTCAGGCGATGTTTATTATAAGTTCCTTGAGCATTCATCCAGAAATCTGCATTAATTCCTAAAGCTGCCTCTATCATAAGAGCATATTCGAGTGTGAAGTCACGTTTCCCTTTAATAAGTTCGTTCAGAAGAGACACTTTCACTCCTATCTCTTTAGCCAGACGAGTTTGGGTTATTCCACGGGATTCAATCTCTTCTCTCAAAAACTCACCCGGATGGGTTGGTTCGTAAGGAGTAAGATTATATCCTTTAATAATTTGAGGTTGGAAACGATGCTTCTTATCCGAACATCTCCCTTTTTCAAATAATTCACGTAAATATTCTTCTTCAAAAGATACAATCATAAGCCGAGTCTCAATATAAAATGCAAAATTATAAAAAATTTACTATTTCACAAGTTTGTGAATATCATTTCTTGGTGTAGTTATAGGATTACAACTGAAATTAGTGAATCTGTCTTGATATTTTCATGATCATTCTCCGCAAGTTGCCATTATATGCAATCATTTAAAATGCTTTGCAATAATTTGAAACAGCACCAAACGAAAGGTAAAGGATATTACATGGAAAAAATTGCTAAATTTGCATAATTTTGGATAAAAATACCGGAATGGAGAGCAATATAAATTTTGTAGTAGAATGTCTTAAAGCTGACATTGAAAAAAAAATAGGAAGGAATCTACTGACCCCCAGCGACTTCAACTATTTGTCGCTGCAGATAAATATGACCTGCAACGAACAACTGAGCTCGCACACTATAATGCGCATCTGGGGGTATGTACGTTCGAAAAGCAAACCAAGCATACACTCCCTCTCTCTTCTTTGCAGATTCTTAGGCTTCTACAGCTTCGCCCACTATACTCTTGATCTCAATCTAAAGAAAAGCAGCAGCTCCTCTTTCATACCCACTGATCTTCTGGTAGCTGATGTATTGAAAGAGGGTGATTATGTGTCACTCAAATGGAATCCTGACCGGGAAGTCACGCTCACCTATTTAGGTAATTTCATGTTTCGGGTGATAGAAAGTAAAAACTCCCGGCTCGTGGCCGGCGATGAATTTCAATGTATGTCATTCGCCAAGGGAGCCCCGTTTGTAGCCCTGATGTCATCAAATGAGGCGTCCTCCAAGACCAGCTACATAGGAGGGAAGCAAGGAGGTCTCACTTCCATCTCAATCGCACGAAAAAAAGGAGATTCAGAAAACATTATGCCTGCTTCTGATCACTGATCTATAATACTTCCCGGCAATCTCCCTTACACTGTCCATGGGAGCATCAATCGGGATATTACCCACCAGCGCAATCATCGCATTCACACATGTCTCCTCCCCGAACAGCTGCCTCTCTATCATTCGTGCTTCCCAGGAATAATAGACTTTTTGTTTCCGATCTTCCAGTTCCCGTTCCCTATCCCTGAGCACATCGCGGGCAGCCATATTGAGACGGTTATGAAGATAACCCAAACTGGTTTCTGAAATTCCGACTATCCGGGATTCCTCTGTCTTATCCACCACCGCCTCTGTAAGCCTGTCATTCTCTCCTGCCCTATCTTGGGGCAGAGTCTTTTTCCGGTCATCCCCGACACTTTTCTCTTCAGCCGGCAACGAAGCTGTGGATTGCTCTCCCTTAGTATCTATAATCAAATCACGGATATCTTTTATCGAATCCCCTGCAATGGTCTCGGCTGCCGGCACAGAAGGGGAAACAGTATCGATAGAATCCGATACTTCTGTCCTTCCCGCAACTTTCGGCATTTCATCCTCTTCACGCGGTAAACTATAAAATAAATAGAAGCCTCCGATGATAATTGCCACAGCTGCGATCACCGCCAATATAACATATGGATTCTTTCTTTTCTCTTTCTCTTCAGGGGGAATACCAAGCCGCATCCCGCGGCATATATCCCCTACTTTGCGAACCACATTCCTGTCGGCACAAAGTCCTGAAAGTTCTGAAAGAGTAAGGGAAAGAGCATACCAGTCATTGGCCACAGTATTGGTGAAACCTTCGGACTGATAAAGATCCGTTCCGGCTCTCCCCTTGAACATCGTCTGATCGATAGCATCCGCGCAACCGAAATCAATCAGCTTGCAACTACGTGAAAGATTGTCATAGATAATATTCGAAGGCTTTATATCGCGATGAATGATTCCCTCATTATGGATAGCTTTCACAGTTTGAATTAGGCTATGTGTGATCTTCATTAGGGTTTCACCGGATATCTCATTGCCGGAATCAATAAGGTGGCGCAGGTCCTCTCCGTGGCAATACTCCAATGCTATGAACTCCCCTATTTCAGGAAGAAAAGAAAAATCATAAGTGCGTATGGCTCCCGGGATATCAATCCGGAATCCGATCTGGTATTCTTTCCGCAAGGCAGCTTTAGCCACATCGTCATTGCGATACTCCGGCCTCAGGGATTTGGCTACAAAAAGACGTCCGGACCGACGGATCATATTCAACTGTGCGAATCCCGTGTCGGAAAGATAAATTCTCTCTCCGAGGATATAGTTATCGGTAAATATCCCCGACCGGCCATCTCCGACACTCTCGATTTCAAAAAATTCCGAACTTTCTCCTTGCATCTACAGAATCCTTTCACTTTCAAAGTGACAAATATAATAAAAATCTCCCGAAAACTGCAATTCGTCAATTTTATTATTTCATGAAACAACTTTCGTAAGTACAGTTTATATCCGAAACCTTCCGATTAATAATTGGAAAGAAATCCTATTACCAGATAATTAAAGGCCAAGAGTAAGTTCAACCCCGCCGGGGTAGAGGGACCGAGATGTGGTTAACCGTGGGTAGGCTCGTACCTCGCCAACCCACGGTTAACCAAAATATAACCACTCCGTGGTAAATCAATATCCTTCTTACTATATGCATGTTACACGGCAACCCTTCCAGGGTTGAGGTCATCTCCGGGGGTATCCGGGGGTAGGCTCGTGCCTCGCCAACCCCCGGTTAGGTTGGATGGCAACCCCGCCGGGGTAGTGGGTTAGATATGACATTCCTAATGACTTACAACGGAGATATGGGATTTCCGGATAGCTTACTAATGGGATATGAGGGGCCGGATAGCTTACCACGGAGTGGTTATACTTTGGTTACCCGGGGGTTGGCGAGGCACGAGCCTACCCCCGGATACCTCTTCCTATGCCCTCTACCCCGGCGGGGTTGAACTTACCCTGTAACATAAATTCGAAGAGAATTATGGGTAGAACTATAGATTTAAATTACAATATGCAATTATCTCAACTACATGTAAAAATAGCATGAACCGTAATGACTTCCTCGTCTCATGCTGCCTAACATACCACCATCCTGTATATAAGCATCTATTTCAGTCTTTACTCCGTCAGCAGTTTTTCCATTAATGTAGATTCTATCAGATGATATATACCACTCTCCCTGCACTTTAGAATACTTTCCGGTAGCTTTGGGGGCATAATATACTGATGTTATTCTCCCGGTAGAAGGGTTATAGTAGAACTTTAATGAGAACCCATACTCTGCTCCCTTGTATTCGAAATCTCCTCTTACAATCATCTGAGCACTATTGCTACCGGAAGAGCTTCCTCTTGGAGATGAGGATGAAATGCTGCCATTAGCCATACCCGCTGCTGAACATACCATCAGAGCATCTGCAACGTTGGCAGGAACGAAATTCTGTGCTGTAGTCCCGATGCTTGCAAACATCAACAGGGACAAGAAGAATAATAATAATTTTTTCATATTCAATTCATAAAATGAAGGTTATTGTTCTATATATCTATAAAGTATCTGAACTTCGCCATACTGACTGATCGTTCTCTCTTATATCGCAAATTTAATGTTTTTTGGTTATATAGACAGAACACAACTATTGCAAGTTATTGCAAAAACAAGAAAACATTCAATAAATCGGCTATTGAATAGTGACTTATAATTAGACTCGATCCAGCTTTGCTACAAATCATGCCTATAATTTCTCTATCCGGTAGGTCATGATTCGTTTTTCCTTTTTGCTTTCGAAATTCACTCCTATCAAATAAACTGTTCGGGAGTCAACCGCATATCTTCCGGCATAATCTCGCGAATAGATCTGTTCCATTGCCTTTTCTACCGATTTATTAAATTTAAACTCCATCAGATATATAAATTCTCCGGTGACAATTTCCAAGTCACTACGTCCTTTATACCCATGATGTTCGGCTATGGATCGTGTTGATGATAAGGTAGCCAATAGAAAAGTGACAGCTCTATATACAGATTCGCATTGATCTTCGCCGGGAAGATTTTTCAATAGTGTCTCAATACGCCTCATGAAATCGTCAGGTCTCCCTTCATATAGATCTTCTTTAAATTTTGTAAGGCTGAAGGGGCTGTCAGGATCGGCTGTAGGAGGGGCATAGGCAGGGAGAAGATCCTGATAAAAACCTATCTCGACTTCACGATTGGGAAAACGAAGCACATACATCTCCATCTCATCATTATATGAATCGATGGTGAGATAACCTGTCTGAAACATAATAGGAAGAGGATTACGGTCGGCTATCCCTACCGACAACAATTCATTTTTTGTACATTTCTGCCCATTTATATCCGGAGGATATGTGCCACGTGCCTTGATACGGTTTACTAAAAAAGTTGGTGTACCCGTTGCAAACCAATAGGGGGCTATTTCCCGGTTGCTCAGCGCTTTCAAAACGCTGAATGGATTATAGAGTCGCGAACCGTCAGCAGTAAAGCGATAGCCGTCATAATAATCACGCAGAGTGGCAAGAGTGGTGTCAAAAGACTCTTTTCTCTTCTCGACGACCGACTCGATTCCCGGCCGGAAGGTTTTCAATAACTCTTCTTCTGTCCATCCGCATATATCTGCGAAATCTTCTGAGAGAGATATGTCATCAAGATTATTTAAATCACTGAATATACTCACCTTACTGAACCGTGCCACTCCCGTTATAAACGCAAAACGAATAAACCGGTCCATTGATTTCAGATTTCCAAAAAATGCTTTAAGTATTCTCTGATTTTTTTCATAAAGATCTTTATCCTCTTCCACAGCCAACAAAGGCTTGTCGTATTCATCAACCAGAATCACCACACCTCGGCCTGATTTTTTGTAGGCCTCTTTGATAAGGAATTTGAATCTCTGGGAGAGGGTAACATCCTCCCGGCGCCGTCCGTAGGTCTCTTCAAAGTCACGAAGAAATCCGTCTATCATCAATTCCAAACCGTTTTCGATGCTGAAATCTTCAGCATTGAAATCGAAATGAAAAACGGCTGAAGAAGTCCAGTTCACATCCATGTCGTAGAGTGCCAGCCCTTTGAACAAATCACGCCTACCCTCAAAATAGGCTTCCAAGGTTGAGAGCAGCAGACTTTTCCCGAATCGGCGAGGACGGCTCAGAAACAAGTATTTCCTCCCATCCGTAAGTTTAGGAATAAAACCTGTTTTATCTACATACGCATAACCCTCCTCTACAATATTTGAGAATGTCTGAATGCCGACAGGATATTTAAGTTTAGACTTCATAACATAAAATTACCAACTCAATTGCAAAGATAATCTTTTTTTATAGAAGTTGTTTAAACTTATTTTTTATTAACAATTGCGAGAGATTTTTGAGCTGATTTTGACTCTCGAAGAGGCAGCAACCTCTCGGTTGGTGCCGATGAGAGAGGCGAAAGCAGCCAAAAAGATCCGCAAGGGTTAATAAAAGAAGGTAAAAATAATTTCATATTAACATTCGTAAATAAGTTTAAACAACTTCTCATGTAACTTATTTATCAACAAACGGAATATATCCATTGTTCTATTCCATTATACAGTGTTTAACACCGCGATAAAAAGAGCGTTATTTTAGTTGTCGTCCTTAGGAACAGCAACCGGTTAAAATATAATTTGCTTCTTATTTCTATTTTTTCTATTTTTGAAATAGAATTTACTTGCAAAGCCGCGTATGACACTCAAAGAGACTATAGCCGCTATGCGTCGCCGCCTTGTTCCCATATATGGAGAGGGAGAGGCCAAGGCAATGATACGTCTGATATTCCACTCTCTGAAAGACTGGAACGTTACCGACATGATTATTCATGAAGGCGATGAAGTTTCTGAATATATCCGGGAAAAGATCCTACAGATCCTGAGTAGACTTGAGAAGGAAGAACCAATACAATATATTTTGGGAGAGGCCTATTTTTACGGGATGAATCTAAAGGTGGATCGATCCACACTCATTCCACGGCCCGAGACCGAGGAACTTGTGGATATGATCGTCAAGAGGAATCGCTGTCGTAATGATCTCAATGTGCTCGACATCGGCACCGGTTCCGGAGCAATTGCCATCGCTTTGTCGCGTTATCTCCCATTCTCGAAGGTAACGGCTATGGACATCTCAAAAGAAGCACTGGCTGTGGCCCGGGAAAATGCCATTCGATTGAAAGCAAAAATAAATTTCATTAATGAAGACATTTTTTCATGGATGCCGGGTAAAAATTCCTTCGATATAATAGTGAGCAATCCTCCATATATTGATGATTCCGAGAAATTGCTGATGGAGAGAAATGTGTTGGACTATGAACCACACTCTGCTTTGTTCGTTCCCGATGACAACCCTCTGATTTTCTATTCAAGGATAATAGAGATTTCCTTGTCAGCCCTTTCCGACCGGGGGGAGATATATTTTGAAATAAATCCAAGGCATTGCGATGAACTGGTGTCTCTCTTACACCACGAAGGCTTTCGCGATATTGAATGTCATAAAGATATGTATGGAAAAAATCGCTTTATCTCCGCTTTAAAAGGATAATACTTTATCAGCGTCAACGTTAGTGTTAGTATGATTAGAAAGAAACCAGTCACAAAAGAGGCAGCCTGCCTGCGAATGGCCGACCTATGCGCCCGGGCCGAACATTCCTCTCACGAAATACGTGAGAAGCTACGTCGCCTTGGCCTTTTCACCCACGACATCGACTCCATTATAGAATATCTGGAGCAAAACCGATATATCGACAATAGCCGCTTTGCCAAAGCCTTTGCCAGAGATAAAGTGAGGTTTTCGGGCTGGGGTAAGAATAAAATCCGCGCTGCTCTCGCTATGAAACGTATATCATCATCTGAAATAAGAGAGGCTATCGAGGCTATTGAAGAGGAGGATTATAACAACGCCATCAATCGGGCCGCTGCTGCAAAAGCCCAAGGTCTCGATTTGAATGATTATGCACAAAAGGCAAAACTATTCAGACATCTCGCTTCCCGGGGCTTCGAGTCTTCCGTTATTTCAAAAGCGATCAACCGACTTATTTCCAACCTCTGAGTCTCCATCCATTGTCTTTGCTTGACTACATATTGCCATGCCGTTGCCACATATGCGGATCGGTTTTACCCTCCACGACAGGGAGAAAGAGGGAGTATCTTTGCAATCCATGTAAAAGCGCATTGCCTCGCACCCTCTATCATCTTCAACAGAAAATGAATCCTATGGAAAACCGTTTTGCCGGTCTTTTCCCGTTTGAACGGGCCGCCGCACTCTTTTTCTATCGATCCGGTTCTGAAATATCAGAGCTCATGCAAGATCTCAAATACAGACATTACAAAGGACTGGCAAGATATATGGGAAGAATAATGGGGGAAGAACTACTGCTATCCGATTTCCTGCGCGACATCAACGTCATTGTTCCCGTGCCCATGCACTTTATCAAAAAATCTAAAAGAGGCTATAACCAGACTGAAGAGCTGGCATTGGGAATGTCGGAAGAAACAGGTATTCCCATCAAGCTCGCACTCAAGGCCATCCGACCGCACAAGTCACAGACCACACTCAATCTCGGACAGCGAAGAGAAAATCTAAAGAATGTGTTTTCTATCCGTCCCAAACATCATCTTGACGGTAAACACATTCTCCTCCTCGATGATGTCTGCACCACAGGCACCACTCTGACAGAAGCTGCCGAGACTATTCTAAAATCTAATTCCCATACAAAGATTTCTTTGCTAACTTTGGGAGTAACGTTTTAGACTCCATCCATTATTTTCTATAAGATTATGAAGGGAGGGATATTTTTTGTCTCTTTTACAATCTTTTTTAATTTTTGCACATAAGAATTTGGATTTTTACAACTGCATTAGTAATTTTGTTGTTTGTTATAAAAAGGAAAGAGAGGAAACACTTCATACTGTATCAATGCCCAAGCCGGTAATACAACATTCAAAGTTTCCAAATATCTCTCCCATTAAAAATTAGGCAACATGAAAAAACCTGAACGTCTTTTAGCCGAGAAATTCTTGCAAGTGAGTGCTATCAAATTGCAACCGGATATCCCCTTCGTATGGGGTTCGGGCTGGAACTCACCTTTATATAACGACCACCGCCGCATCCTCTCCTATCCCGACCTGAGGAATCAGGTGAAGGTCATCATTGCAAAGACAATAATAGAAAAATTTCCTGATGCACAAGCCATAGCCAGTGTATCCACCGGAGCTATACCCCTGGGCACACTCGCTGCTGATGCCCTCGGACTCCCTTTCTGTTATGTCAGAGACACCCCTAAAGACCATGGCCTTGAAAACCAGATTGAAGGTAATCTAAAGCCGGGCTGGAAAGTGGTGCTAATTGAAGATCTCATCACCACAGGTGCCAACTCCGTAAGAGCAAAAGAGGCTGTGGAGAATGCCGGATGCGAGGCGATGGGACTCATCTCCATATTCAGTTATGAATTCCCCATGTCGGTAAAACGCCTTAAAGATGCCGATATTCGGGTGCTTTCGCTCATAAATTATTCCGATATGCTCGACGCCGCATTGGAAATGGAATATATCCGAGCTTCCGATATCGACCTGATAGAAGAATGGAGACAAGATCCCTCCAACTGGATACCGGAACCATTGAGTAATAAATTTTAAATCAAACCATAATGGCTGAATACAAAAGTGAAGAAACCCCTATAAAGGCTTCGGCAGAAGCTGTGTTCAGAAAGCTCTCCAATCTTGAGGGGCTGAAGGAATTATTGGAAAAAGTTCCGGACAATCAGATCCCTGACGATCAGCGCGACCTTTTCAAACAGGTGCGCATCACTTCGGATACTATCTCATTCCCGGCCGGACCGGTGGGAGACCTCACCTTGCGACTTTCCGAAACCGTCGAACCCACATATATACGTCTCGATGGTGTTGGATCGCCGGTGCCTATGGCTCTAATGCTCCACATCCACCCTGCCACTGAAGTCTCTTGCTCGGTGCAGGTGGTGATCGACCTCCAGATTCCCGCCATGCTGAAACCTATGGTGAGCGGACCCTTGAATAAGATGGTAGGCCAGTTTGCTTTCATGCTCCGAAATATTCCCTTTGATTAAATCGCATCAGCCATGAAGATAGAATCACTTACATCGATATGCGTCTTTTGCATAGGAGTTCTATGCAGTCTCACAGGATGCAATTCCACCGATGATGAGCGGATTCCCAACATGGCCGTAAGCATAAACTTATCAGATGCCGGACTCTGGAACCACTATGGAGTTTCAGGGTTCGGCATTCCGCAATATTTCATCAAAGCCCTGCGGCAACCGGCAGGCTTCGCTTATCTCGACCGCACCATGACCGGTTTTGGTGGTGTGCTCCTTATTGGTGGCTTTGATTATCGGATTAACGATGTGGCTCCTCTTGCCTACGACCTCGCCTGTCCCGTAGAGAGAAAACAGGATGTGAGGGTTAAGGTGGATCCCGATTCATTTGAAGCGATTTGTCCGGTTTGCGGTTCTAAATATGATGTCACCATGGGTGCCGGGGCACCTATCTCCGGACCTGCTGCCTCATTGCACTATGGACTCCGTGCTTACAGGTGTATCCCTAATGGCACAGGCTATATAATCACAAATTAATCCACACATTCTCTAAATCCTCCTGATGATTTGGGCTTCTTCGAAACCATATTCTATATGATCTGGCGCGGCATTGCCATCGGTATAATAATTTCAGCTCCGATGGGACCCGTGGGAATCCTGTGTGTGCAGCGCACGTTGGAGAAAGGCCGGCGCACCGGGTTCTTCACAGGCATTGGTGCCGCCATCTCAGATATGTTCTATTGCGTGATCACAGGGTTCGGACTATCGTTCATCGAGGACTTCCTGACACGGAATCATGACATTATACAACTAATAGGCTCGGTAGTCCTGATAGGATTCGGTATATATCTATTCAAATCAAATCCCACACGCAATCTCAAAAAGCCGGAAGAGGGAATCTCCGACCGACGCAATATCCTTAACGGTTTCCTGTTCACATTCTCCAACCCTCTTATTATATTCTTGATAATCGGACTTTTCGCAAGATTCAATTTCCTTGTTCCCGAAATTCAGGCCTATCATTATTTCATTGGATTCATATCCATAGGAGCCGGAGCATTGGTATGGTGGTGGGTGGTCACATACTTCGTGGCTAAACTCCGCTCGCATTTCAACCTCCGGTCTATGTGGCTGATCAATAAGATTATCGGAGGAATCATCCTGATTTTCGCTATAGTTGGAATTGTGACGGCCATATCTGCTATTGCCTCAGCCGCTTCCCGACATCCCGCTTTCGATACCCCTTTGTATCTTAATTCCTCACGGGGGTTCGGGAATTTCAACCATGCCGCAGACTCCACTCTCATTATAGAGGCTTATACCAATGATACCGTCTGCGACCTTATCGCTATCCCGGCTCATGTGGATTTCAACGTTTCTTTCCGCGCAACAAACCTTCACAACAAATCAGGGAAAGGATATGCCATAAAAGGAGGACCGAAGCAGAAGAATCCGGGATGGGGAATAGTTCTGGCGGATAAATCCGGGAAAAGAGAAATTATTTCTATACGCACCCTCGATAATATAAGGGATGAAACCTATTCCTCTCCGCAACTTCTTTTCTCCAGGTCGCCCGGAAATGAGACAAACCGGATCACAAACGGAATGGATCTCTTCACAGGCACAAATTCTTTCCATCTTAATTTTATTCACGGAAATATTTCACTCTCCGGAGGAAACAGGGAATACAAGCCGATAATGTCGTTTGAATCTTCAATAGAATATCCCGACAGCTTCGGCTTTTTTGTTGCTCCCGGTGCGATGCTTTCACTCGACCATATCATATTGTCACCGGAAAGCTGCGATGATCTTTACATACACTCCGAATTCGGGAATCCGGATGTCCTTTCCTCCTACCTGAATAGATCACGCAACAAGATGGAGGGTATATGGAAAATATGGGATCGCTCCCTTGAGGAGGATTATCTCAGAATGGGAGGTGACTATGAATGTGCATTGATAGAGAATGAAGATGGCTATGATCTGATCTATCTTGATGGCGCACGCACTGAAGCCCGTTCCTGGCGATCCGGTATGATAAAAGCCCGTCTGAAAAAGACGAGCTTTAAAGATATCTTTGATGTGGAATGGATTGATTCCTCCCGGAAGAAACTTCCCGATGAAATAAAAGCCTCTCTCGACGGAGGAATTCTGACCATCACATTCCCATATCAATCCTCAGTGTTGAGACTTCGCAAGATCCACACTCCAAAATAGGCGTCTCGCTTCCGCTGTCATTCCTATTCCGGGCTGATCACCATCCGCCGGAAGCTCCCCCTCCTCCTGTGGATCCTCCGCCAAAGCCGCCCCCGAAGCCGCCTCCTCCATGTCCTCCTCTATTTGCCGATCCTAAGATCGCACCGGCGACTACTGCCGCTCCCGTTCCATCATCCTTCTTGGGAATCACATAGGGACGCTCCTCCTTATGATGGCAGAATTTACATTCATATGTCTTTATCCCTGCTCCCTGACTGCGTGTTGTGGCCGGACGTATGACGCGGGCTCCCGACAGACACATGGCGATGGTGCCGCAGGATGGACACTTGGTATATCTCATTTGTTTTGCTTTGAAAGGGAGTCGCTCCACTGTGGCGCAACGCGGACATGCCCATACATCATAATCCACAGTCTTTAATTTCTCCTCAAAATCCTGCGAAGGGGTGAGCAAAGCATTATCCTCCTCTTCATTGAGACGGCGCATTTTCTCCCCGCAATGCGGGCATTTTCTTCTTTTTGTCCTTATCGAGCGATACAGCCAGAAAGAAATTATAAAAAATATGAATGATGCTCCTAATGAGAGTATTCCACACCAGAAATAGATAGGAAGGTGCTGACGCCATAGAAGCGCTTTATGGTAATTATCCTCTTTTCTACTATTGACAAGGTCACGGATAAAGGATACTAATGCGAAGAGAAACACCACCCATGCCACGATCCTTATCAATCCCCATATCACTTCAGGAGAAATCGTGGTCATGGCACTCTCGAAATTGTCAGTCTCCGAACTACGCAACTCTTCAGCCACAGCCGGATCTGTCATCGCATCCGAAACCATATTCACGGCATCCGAAACGGCCATATCTATATTCCCCTCCCTCATGGCAGGAACTATGGCACGACCTATAATGTTGGCACAGCTGATATCCGGGAGCACACCTTCAGCTCCGTATCCGGTCTGGATACGTGCCTTCCGCTGCTCGGGGGCTATCACAATCAAGACTCCGTTATCTTTATCTTTCTTCCCTATCCCCCACAAAGTGAAGAGCTGTTCGCTCCACTCCTCTATGGGAGTGTCACCGATGTCGGGAGGAAGAGCCACAACCACTTCGGCAGTGGTGGATTGCCGGAGGGATGCAAGTTTCTCGTTCACTGCCGACAAAGTCTCAGACGACAACAGGCCGGCTGGGTCCGACACATATTGGTTGCGGTCGGAGACCTGCACATTAGGCATATCCCCCGGCGACCACACTTTTGCCTTAATCTCCCCGCAGGAGAAAAGAAGCAATGCCAACATCAAACGTATCATTAATTTTATTTTCATCTTTCAATATCCAATTATTCACACAGCCGGCAGACTGTGTCCGTTAAGTTTACGATATAGATTCAGTGCATAGACATCTGTCATCCCCGACACATGGTCGATCACACTTTGTATCCTTTCATATAAAGTCTCCGCACGGGTGTCGTATTGTTTGGGAATGATGCTGAGTAAAAGACTGGAATAATTTCTCTCCGGATGCATCACGGCATCCATAAGAGTATTCATCAGATAGGTGATTATCCTGTTACCACCCAATTCTATGTCCACCACTTCCGGAGCGCAATAGATTTTCTCCCATGCAGTTTTGGAACATCGGGAATAAGCCTCCTTGAGTCCGTCGTCCATCAAGGAAGTGAGATTTCCCACATATTCTCCTGCCAAAATCCTATCTTCATTTCTCACAAATGCTTCTGCACAATGTCTCACCATCTCCCCTATCACATTCGACCGCAGATATGCCACTCTCTCATTAGGATCGTCAAGATGCGCAAGAGTCTTTCGACAACGATCCTTTCTTTCATCATTAAAAAATGCAAGGAAAAGTTCACTTAGCTCATTCTCTCCCACTATCTTGAGCTTAAACGCATCTTCAAGGTCCATGATCTGATAGCAGATGTCATCAGCTGCTTCCATGATATAGACCAATGGGTGTCGGGCAAAGACCCCGGGTGATAGTTCGGGAATTCCAAGACGATCTGCCACCTTGCGATATATCCCTTCTTCAGATTTAAAAAAGCCGAATTTCCCCTTCTCTCCGGCATGGAGGGAGGTATAGGGGTATTTCACGATAGAGGCGAGGGTGGAATAAGTCATTGCCATTCCTCCCTTGCGGCGGCCGGAAAACTGATGTGCAAGAAGCCTGAAAGAATTGGCATTCCCCTCGAAGTGAAGGAGGTCGGAGGCTTGCTGCTGTGAAAGACAGTTGATCAGGTCTTTCCCTTTTCCCTCAGAAAAATATGCAGATATTGTTTTTTCTCCTGAATGTCCGAAAGGAGGATTCCCCAGATCATGGCAGAGACAGGCCGCTGCCACAATATCACGGAAATCATCCAGCTTATAAACCCATGGCTCCTCCTTATATTTCTCTTTGAGACGCAATGCCACCTCTGTTGCTAATGACCTCCCGACAGTGGAAACTTCAAGACTATGAGTCAGACGGTTATGAACAAATATTGAACCCGGCAAAGGGAAAACCTGTGTCTTGTTCTGAAGACGTCGAAACGGGGAGCTGAACACAAGGCGATCGTAATCTCTTTGAAAATCCGACCGTATATGTTGTTTTTCATCGTGGTATTCCTCCATGCCCAGACGGAGATCGCAGATCAATCTCTCCCACGACATGGGGATCAATTCCTTGTCCTGTTCTTTATCCTTTCCCATTTATTTATGTTTTAATTGCAAATTTACTAAATTTTTGTTAACTTTGAAGATAAATAATCCATCATTCATAGTTGGAAGTCCTTAACCAAGATTGGAAATTTCAGATCATAATCTTATCCTCACTTCATGAGCCCGGAAAAAGAATCTCTAAAACCACTGCTGAAGAATGAACTCGGCTATCTCCCGGAAAACATAGACCTTTTTCTGGAGAAAGGGAAACTGCGTTCTTACTCCCGAGGAGAGATAATAATAGAATGTGGCACATGCTGCACTGATGTATTCATCCTGAAAAGCGGTATCCTTAGATTTGTGGATATGAACGGTGACCGTGAGCGCACTTTTGCCTTTGCTCTTCCCGGCACTATCGTCTTCTCCAAACATTCATTTGTGATGCACATGCCCTCCTATTATCAGGTGGAGGCCTGTTGCTACTGTGAAATTCTGGTTATTTCCCATACCGACTTCTGGGAAGCTGCAAATCAATCTCACGACCTGGCTATCTGGCTGCTTAAGTATGCTCACGGCGAACTTTTTTATCAGGAATACAAAAATGCCGCTGTCCATAATGGTTCAGCTGCCGAAAGATATAAGAAGATGCTTGCCGACCGACCCGAAATCATCCAAAATGTGGCTCAGAAAACTATTGCTTCATATCTCGGAGTCTCTCCTGAATATCTGAGTAAACTCAAAAGGCAGCTTCTTCATTCCTGATTTTTGCACTATATTTTGACACATTCCACTTGATTTCCGAAATCAGTTTCGTTCACAAACTGATTTCGGAAAATATTTTTTATTACAATAAAAACGAAGTTTTATTTCTATTTTCCACATTTCTTAATCTATATTAAGAATTTTGTAAATTATCATAAATAAATTTGCGAATCAAAATCATAATTTTTAACTACACAACATGCTTATGAGTAATTTTACATCATTCTTTCGAACATCAGCGTGTTTGTTGGCACTCGCAGGAGCTTTCTCTTCATTCGCCGAAGAGAAGGAATTGGATATTCAGATCTCCGATGTGTCCTATCGAGATGCCTTCATGACACTCACCAACACGCCTTATGATTTAACATATTATTGGAACTTCGATACTAAAGTTAATTTCGAAGCTGCCGGAGGAGCCGATAAAGCCATCGACAACGCAATTGTAAAGATTAAGCAAACTGCCGACAGGTATGGCTATTCCGACTGGCTTGATTTTTTGCAATATCAGATATACTATGAACCTCAGTATGAAAATCTGGGCGATTGGGCTGATATGCTATACGATGAAGACTATGTGGTCTATGCATTCGGTATTGATTACGACGGAAATGTTACTACTTCTTTAGTAACCAAAGAGTTTCATACTCTCGCTCCCGCCACATCCGACATGACCTTCGATGTAACAGTGCCTGAAATAGAGAATAAGGGTTCTTACTACACCGCCACAGCAATGGTGAATCCCTCCGCAGAAGGCAACTATACAATGAAATACTTTGCTAAGGAGACACTTGACGAGTTCGACCTTACTCCCGGAAGCTATGGTGAAAAAAGCTTTTTGTGCGATTATGTGATCAGATATCTCCGCCAGGAGGCTATCTATTCTGGTCCCGGAGAACTATCGATGACCAACCTGAACGAAGGTAAGGAATACGCAGTGGCTGTTGTTGGCCTTGATAATAATAATCTTCCCGCCACACCTCTTTCAGTTACCTATTTCAAGACTTCGGAAAATGGTAATAATGATGATCCGGGACATGAGGATGAAAAGGGGTCTATCGATATCAGCGTATCAGATGTGACCTACAACGATGCCTACATGCAGCTTATTCCTACTCCCGACGACCTTAGATTTTACTGGAACTTCACCACTAAGACCGAATTCGAGAATAACGGTGGTGTGGATAAAATAGTAGAGAGCTGCATCGCTAAATGGGAAAAAGACGCAGCGACATATCAGGAACCCGACTGGCAGTCCATGCTTCCTTATGTTCTCTTTGAAGGCGCGCAGTATGAGGACCTCGGAAGTTGGAAAGATATGCTCTATGATGAAGATTATGTAGTTTATGCCTTCGGAATGGATATGGATGGGAATCTCATAGTTCCCGTCACTACTGCGGAATTCCATACTTTAGGCGTGGCAACGTCCGATAACACCTTTGATGTGACCGTAACTTCAGTGGAAGAAAACGGAGTGTATCTTACCGCTACCGCCCACATCGTCCCCTCAAACAGCGATACATATATGGCCCGCATCTATCCCAAGTCAACACTTGATAGATTCGACATCACTTCCGGAAGCTTCAATGAGAAGAAATTCTCTTGCGAGGAAATGCTCTATAGTCTAAAAGACAGCGAGATCAAGACCGGTGAAAGCGATGTGACTAACGAACGATGCGTTGAAGATCAGGAATACGCAGTGGTTGTTATGGGTCTTGACGCTAATAAGATGCCTTCCACAGGCCTTACTATCGCTTACTTCACTGCAGTGGTGGAGAAACCCGAATTAGGCACTATCACCCTTGAAGTGGAAGATATAACTCCTATGAACGCCCGCATCAAGATCACTCCCTCAAGCAATGAATACCGCTACTTCTATGATATCACTACTCCCGACATTATTGAAGCCAAAGGTGGTGTAGAGAATATTCCGGAGAGACTGATTATCGACTGGTGGAAGTTCCTCGCCGATATTTATCAGCTTGATGATTGGAGAGAATGTATAGAGTGGCAGACCACTACCGGCAATATCGATTCAACTGTTGCCGAGCTTGTGGAAGAGGGTGAGATTTCCGACATATACTGGGATAGAGATTATGTGCTTTATGCAGTTGGATTTAATGAGAATGGAGACGTGATGACAGAACCTGCCGTGCTTTACTTCTCAACTCCCCCTGTAGAGGAGCAATCAGACATGACTTTCAAATTCCAGATAATCAATTCTGAACTTGACCCCGCTTATCCTAATACAGGAAACATCAAATACTATAAAGTGACTATCGAGGTGGATCCTTCAAATGATGATGATAACTATCTGTTCAAAACCTCGCAAACCAAATACTACGACCAGTATCTTGAAGATGATGAACCCGATTGGTTTGATTTCATCACTCGCCAATTCCTGCCATACTCTATGGAAGTGAGTGGTCTCGCACACTTCCAATGTCCGGGAATACAAGGCACAGATTATGACGGTAACGATCTCAACTATTATGCCATAACAATGGGATGGAATGAAGGTCCTACCACCGACCTCTTCCTTTTCAAATACAATCCTGTTCAGGAAGCAGCTAAATCTATCCTCAACTCCGTAGCCAACGAAGGCGTTAAGGTAATGGTTGAAAACGGTAAGATTTATCTGTTAGGCGACTTTGAGAACGCTGTGGTTTATTCCACTGATGGTCGTGTGATCGCTGCCTGCCGTCCGGGAATAAAGGTTGCCGTCCCCGCCGGTATTTACGTGGTGAAATACAACGACATCAACGGTGTGGCTGTTACAAAGAAAGTTCTTGTAAAATAATAATTCCACCGATTCATTGAAAACCGACGAGTTTTTAATTAAGTAGATACATTTAATGAAAGAGGCGCATCCGGAGTGATTCCGGGTGCGCCTTTCTTTTATAATTCCCTGCAATAACAATACAAGGATTCACGTTAAAAGAATATGTCAAAGCTAACGCAAATAATATCCCGGCAATTTCTTCTGCTCGCTCTCCTGCTGGTGTGTGGATTTTCCGAGATCTATGCCAAACCGGGCGATAAGATTCTCAACAGACCATACGCGGATCAGAAGAGATGGCATTTGGGGTTTTCGGTAGGTACTCATTTCCAAGACCTTGACTTCACCCATAATGGTTTCGTAACCGATCAAGGCAGCCAATGGTTTGCGGAAATACCCTCCTTCGACCCCGGAATATGTGTCAACGTGCTCGGAGATGTGCGTCTTCATCAATATTTCAATCTCCGGCTCACTCCCGGTATGTATTTCGGTAGCAAAGGTGTGGAATTTCGCGACTATACCACAGGGGCTGTGGAACGTCAGGATGTGAAAACAGCCTATGTGGTGGTGCCTCTCGACCTCAAGATTTCAGGCGACCGGCTACATAACTCACGACCATACGTAACATTGGGAGCAATGGCGACTTTCGACGTGAGCAAGAAACGCACCGAGTTCCTGCAGTTCAATTCCACCGATGCATACCTCACCATAGGTTTGGGATGTGACTTCTATCTTCCCTTCTTCAAACTCAACCCGGAAATCAAATTCTGCTTCGGACTCACCGATATCCTCCGTCACGACCGGCCCGACCTTGATGAGAATCCCGATATGTATAAAATCACCCGATCGCTTTCAAAAGTGAAGTCCAAGATGTTTGTGCTCACATTCTATTTTGAATAAGAGACTATAAGAATCCGGACATACTTGCGACCCAAAAACAATATCCGGCAACAACCCTAAAAAATGTATATAAAATCATCCCAAATACTGTCATGGTCAACCTTGCGGAGGGTGTCTTCGGTCATTATTCTCCTTCTCACATTTCTCTCCGCCCGGGCACAGAATGATATTTTGCTCACACAGTCGTGGGCCATACCTTCATATTATAATCCGGCCGCTACAGGCGACACAGACTATCTCCGGATCCGTGGCGGCGCACGCCTGCAATGGATCGGAATCGAACACGCACCAAAAAGCTTTCTGGCCACTGCCGATATGCCTGTGCAGATTGGGAAAAAAAGAATAGGGGTCGGTGCCGACATGATGAATGAGTCGCTCGGTCTTTTCTCCAATACCCTGATCAATCTCCAGGCAAGCTATAAGTTCAAGATTCTGAAAGGAACGCTCTCGGTGGGTGTGCAGGGTGGATACTATTCGTCGAAATTCAATGGCTCGAAAGTGGTGCTTCCGGATGGAGATGATTATCATCAGGGAGTGGATGAGGCCATACCCACTCAAGACGTGTCAGGAAACACATTCGACCTCTCGGCCGGGGTGCGTTTCACTCATAAATGGTTTTCAATAGGGATTTCTGCCCTTCATCTCCTTGCCCCCACAGTGAAGATGAATACGGAAGGAAATGAGAATTCCGAAACTTCTCATTATGAGACCACCCTCCCACGCATGCTATATTTCACTGCCGATAGCAATATTCCTCTAAAAAACACGTTATTTGAATTGCAACCTTATATACTGGCGGCCTCGGATTTCAACACATTCAATATTCAGGCGTCATGCCGGGCCCGATATAACAAATTCCTTTCTTTCGGGTTAGGTTATCGCTACAAAGATGCCGTGAGCGTTATGGTAGCAGCAGAGTTTAAAAATTTCTTCGTAGGATATTCCTACGATTATCCCACTTCTGCAATCTCCAAAGCCTCTTCGGGAAGCCATGAGATTATAGCCGGTTATCAATTGAAACTTGATTTCAGCGGCGTCAATAAAAACAAACACCGTTCCATTAGAATAATGTAGCGATATGACCAAGATGAAAAATACCAACACCATATTAAGCAAACCCTCTTTTAAAGGGATGAAAAATCTGATGCTTTTCGCCACCGCCCTATTCTGCGGAGCCTTCCTGATTTCCTGCGCCGGCATGCGACGCGGGGGTGCAGGCGGCGAAGTGACCGGCGTGGGAGGCAGCTCTTTTGCAGAGCCAACACCATATGGAATGGTGCTTGTGGACAGAGGATCCATCGCGATGGGGCCGTCAAAAGATGACACTGTCACAGGAATCAAAGCCAATCCCAAAGGAGTGTCGATAGATGCTTTCTGGATGGATGAGACCGAAATTACCAATTCAAAATATAAACAGTTTGTGTTCTGGGTGCGCGACTCGATCATTCGCGAGCGTCTGGCCGACCCTGCATACGGTGGCAACGAGGCTTTCAAAATTGAAGAGGACAAGGAAGGAAATCCTATCAAGCCATATCTCAACTGGAACAAACCTATCCCCTGGCGAAACCCCAATGAGGATGAGGCCCGCGCAATCGAAAGTGTGTATAGAATCAACCCCATCACCGGGCAGAGGGAACTCGACCCAACTCAGCTGAACTACAGATTTGAAATCTACAATCACACAGCAGCCGCAAAACGCAAAAACCGGCTGGAGGCTGAAAGAAGGGAATATAATACCGACTTAGGCGTGAGCGATGAGCTCCCTATCATATCAAAGGATACAGCCTATCTCACCGAGGAAGGAAAAATAAAGTCTGAAACTGTGACTCGTCCCCTCTCCGGTCCATACGACTTCCTGAACACATACATTATAAATATTTATCCCGATACAACCTGCTGGATCAACGACTTCGACAACGCATACAATGAGCCTTACACAAGAATGTATTTCTCTCATGCAGGCTATAACGACTATCCGGTGGTGGGCGTGAGCTGGGAACAGGCCAACGCATTCGCTAACTGGCGCACCGATTACCTTCGCCGTTCCTTAGGCAGGGAAGGAGTATATGTGGAGCCATACCGACTTCCAACCGAAGCTGAATGGGAATATGCCGCAAGAGCGGGAAACTCGGAGAATGCATATCCATGGGAAGAGGTGCTGCCCATGGATGAGAGAGGATGCTTCTATGCCAACTTCAAACCGATGGATGGTGACTTCGTGCGCGACGGCCACGTGATCACTTCCCAGGTGGGAACATTCAAGCCTAATGATTTCGGACTATACGATATGGCAGGAAATGTGTCGGAATGGACCTCCACAGCATATACCGAGAGTGTGGGCAAGCTCACCTCCGACCTTAACCCTGAATACCGCTACGACGCTGCCCCTGAGGATCCCTACCGGATGAAACGTAAGATCGTGCGCGGCGGCTCCTGGAAGGATGTGGCTTCAAATATACGTTCCGACCTCCGCACCTGGGAATATCAGAACGAGCAGAGATCATACATCGGCTTCCGTTGTGTCAGATCTCAGATAGGCTTCGCAAGAGGCACAAGAAATAAAAAAGCAAAATAAACAATAGCCCTTTCAAAAAGTGTTATCAACTACTTAAAACGACAACGACAACATGGTAAAGATACGCAAATATGCCAATGGCATCGAACGCTTCCTTCACGGACAGAAAGGGCAGCGCTTCTTCAATTTCTGCTATTCTATCGGTGCGGCCATCGTGATCTGGGGTGCGCTATTCAAAATCCTTCATCTTGAAGGAGGAAGCACCCTGCTCTGTATCGGTATGGGCACCGAGATCGCGATGTTCATTCTCACTGCCTTCGATCGTCCCCCGAAAGAATATGCATGGGAAGAGGTGTTTCCTGTGTTGGAATCCAGAGATGAGGCCGACAGGCCTGATTTCGCTTCGGGTACCGGTGTGGTAGTGGCCGGAGGAGCCTATGGTGGATATGATTCGGCCGGAGAGGCTTCCGACGAAGCTGAAGCCTCCTACATGCCTCAACCCGAACAAGCAGGTCAACCCATGCAGGCTTTCGCCCCTGATCCGACAGGATATCCGATCACTCAGGATCCGGAGGAGGTGGCCTCGCTTGCCGATGCCACTTCAAGCTATCTCTCCCGGATGCAGGAGATGTCGGAGCAGATGAGCCGTCTCAATGAGACAACCGAGGCACTCAATCGCGTGTGCGAGACCCTCCTTGGTTCTTATCAGGCCATTACCCAGAATTCGGAGACTATTTCAGGAGCATCCAACGGTTATGTGGACCAGATGCAGGATCTCAACCGCAACATCGCCGGTCTGAACACTATCTATGAGATTCAGCTAAAGAGCGTGGCATCACAGCTCGAATCGATCGATCGCGTGAACCGTGGCCTCAAGGATATCCGCGATATGTATGAGAAATCGGCCAACGAATCTTCACGCTATTGCGAGGAGACCGAAAGAATGGCCCGTTATATGAAGCAGCTCAACTCCGTTTATGAGAAGATGATCACCGCCATGACTATCAATATGGCAAATCCTATGATGGGTGGAGGATCAGCTGCCGGAGGAATAAATCCTTTCGATGAGTCGCTTAGAAACAATGATTGACATTTCCCTTTCCGGATACACGACGGAAAGAAAAATATAGAAGAACAAATGGCAGGAGGAGGAAATAATGTGGCGAGAATGTCGCCCCGTCAGAGGATGATCAACCTTATGTATATCGTCCTGACGGCTATGCTTGCACTGAATGTATCGAGCGACGTGCTCAATGGATTCAGTCAGGTTCACGACAGCATCAGCCGCACCAACCGGAATATAGCTGCGCGTAACACCGCACAGTTCCGCTATCTCGAATCCCTCTATCAGGAGAGTCCCGAAAAGGCGGGCGAGGCTTATGCTCGGGGAGATTCCTTGAGAAAAAGATCGCTCGACCTCTTCAATACTATCGAACAGCTCAAAGTCTCGATTGCAGTGGCCGCCGATGGTGAAGGAGCTAAATATAACGACCTCAAGAATCTCGACGACCTGGAGGCTTCTTCTGTGGTGATGCTTAATCCTCAGTCGCAACGAGGCAAGAAACTCCGCGAGGCTATTGAAACTTACCGTGCTTTTGTGGTGGAGATGATACCCGATTCCACCAAGCGCAAAGCAGTGTATGAGATGCTTTCCACAACAATCGCTAAGAAAGCCGGCGGCCCGGCCACATGGGAACAGAAGAATTTCGAGAATATGCCTGCGGTGGCGGCAGTGACGATGCTCACAAAAATCCAGAATGATATTCATCAGGCGGAATCAGAGGCACTCTCGAATCTTATCATGACTGTGAATATGGATGAGTCGATTGTCCATATGAATGAATTTAACGCATACGTGATTCCCAATTCACGAACCATCATCCGCGGTGGTAAATACTCGGCGCAGATTGTTCTGGCAGCTGTCGATACCACCCAACGCCCGGCAGTATATGTCAACGGCAGCCGCATAAATAAGGGATTATATGAATTTGTGCCCAATGCCCCCGGCACTCATGAATACTCCGGATATATCGAGCTCCCGCTCCTTGACGGATCAGTGCAGAAACATCCCTTCAAGTCATCCTACACCGTGATAGAGCCTATGGCCACTATCTCACCGACGATGATGAATGTGCTCTATGCCGGAATCGACAACCCGATATCCATCTCCGTGCCGGGAGTGCCGATGAGCGGTGTGCAGGCCTCCATCTCCGGAGGGTCTCTGACAAGAAGCGGCGACCATTGGGTGGCAAGAGTGTCAAATGTGGGTTCTGAAGCCACAATCTCTGTCTCCGCAGAGCTTGACGGACGCACGCAGTCAGTAGGATCAATGACCTTCAGAGTAAGAAAACTTCCTGATCCGACGGCTTATATTCCAATGGGCAACACCCAATATAAGGGAACACCCAAAAGAATCTCTAAAGCGGCTCTTATGGGAGCTACCAATCTGGCTGCTGCCATTGACGATGACATCCTCAATGTCACTTATACAGTGGTCTCTTTCTCTACTATCTTCTTCGACCAGATGGGAAACGCCATGCCGGAAGTATCCAACGGATCGCATTTCTCCGAGCGGCAGAAAGAGCAGTTCAAACGTCTGAAACCGGGCAAGTCTTTCTTTATCTCAAATATCAAGGCTAAAGGTCCTGACGGAATCACCCGCGACATCTCCCCTATGGAAGTGGCGCTTAATTAAAGAAATATAACCGAAATGAACATATATCGTAAAATATTCTCTTTTTCCATCCTGGCTATCGTAGGAATCGCTGCCGTGGCTCAGGTGGAAAACGGCGGAGTGGTAAGACGTCGCAGCGATAAGGAAAAGAAAAATGAGAAGAAAGCGGGCGGTGTGACCGACCGTATGCAGGATTTCTACACCGTGAAGGAAACCCACGATGCTGATATCCAATATAAGAGAGACATATATCGTCAGCTCGACCTGAGCAAGCCCGAAAATACGCCTCTGTATTATCCGGAGGATGTGGTGGATGGGAAACAGAATCTTTTCCGCCTTATGTTCGGACTTGTGGTGGATGGAAAGATTCCGGCATACGAATATCTTGATGGACGTGAGGTTTTCACCGATGAATACAAAATTAAGGTTGGGGAAATGCTCGACCGTTTCGAGATATATTATCAGGATGGGAAAGGCACTGCCAAGAATCCCAAATATATTATCGAAGAGGCTGATGTGCCTACCGGACAGGTGCAGAATTATTATATCCTTGAGAAATGGGAATTCGACCGCCGCACAAACCGTATGAAAACACGTGTGGATGCAATCTGCCCGGTTCTCGACCGCTATGCCGACTATGGTGGACAAGCACGCTATCCTATGTTCTGGGTAAAGTTTGATGCCTTGCGTCCATGGCTTGCTCAGGAATATGTGTTCCTTTCCGATGATAACAATCTTGAGCAGTATAGCCTTGACGACTACTTCACCCTCGGGATGTATAAGGGAGATATCTATAAGACGCGCAACTTGCGTAATCTGTCGATGCAACAGCTCTATCCCGATGAGGAGCTCCTCAAGCAAGCTCAGGACAGTATCGACAACCGTCTGCGCAATTATGGTAAAAACCTTTATGTGCCCACCCGTGAGGAATATCTCGCCCAGCGTGAGCGCGAGGAGGAGATGGCCCGTGCCATTGAGGCCGGCGATACTATTCCGGGACGCACCGTAGTATCTGAAGATAACGCTGATTCTGATGCCAAGAAGAGTGTACGATCCCGACGCACCTCCACAGCAAAGGCTAAGAAGCCGGCAAAGGCAAAGAAGCCTAAGCTTTCATCTCCGTCCTCTTCAAGTTCCAATGGAAATGCTAATGCTGCAAAATCCGTGAGACGAAGAAAGAAGTAATATTACTGTGAGATGTCTCCCAATTGAATCATAACATGATTTATCGACCTTTGTCAATAGTGGTTCCTGTCAAAAACCGTGAGAAGCTTATTCTCCGGTGTCTTGACAGTGTCTATAATCAGTCGTATCGTCCGATACGACTGATTGTGGTTGATAACGATTCTACCGATGCCACTCTGATGGCTGTGCAAAAATGGAAAGAAGAGAAGGAGTCGGAAGATTTCTCTGTGACTCTTCTTTCCGAAACACGGCCCGGAGCTGCCGCGGCACGCAACCGTGGTCTTTTGGAGGTGGACAGCGACTATATGCTTTTCTTTGATTCCGATGATGTGATGCTCCCTGATCTTGCCATAACCGTGATGGAGTCATTCGACCGCGATAAGAAACTCGACATGGTGTATTGGCGCACGGCATATATCAATTCAAAGGATGAGGTTATTCCTAAACGGTTCGCCGGATTCGATCTTATAAAACGCCAGATCTATAATGGGGTGCTATGCACTATCTCGTAT
>CAMWUJ010000022.1 GCA_947177405.1 uncultured Porphyromonadaceae bacterium
ATCCAGTCTTTCATATACATCGGCACATGGCTCTTTGCCTGTAGTTCGGCAAAGTCAAGATAGAGGTTGACAATGCGGTTGAGCATATCAACTTCCTCCTCCGAAAGATAGTTCTTGGCAATCTCAGCCTCTTGTTTGGTCGGTAATGCACCGCGCCATGTAGTCAGACCCATAAAGTCGTTTTTGGCATTCGCTCGGTCATAAATCACTTCTGCTGCAGTGTGTCCGTGAGCGGCAAAGTGCATCTTATTCTGCACTGTCTTGAAGAACTGCTGGGTTGTTTCGGTGCGAGGGTCATAGTCAATACTGAGGGCGTATATTTCAAGAACCTTACGGTAGAACATCTTTTCCGAACTGCGAATGTCGCGGATTCTCGCAAGCAGCTCATCGAAATAATTCCCGTGTCCGGCATTTTTAAGCAGGTCATCATTCAGTGCAAATCCCTTGATCATGTATTCCTTCAACACCTGAGTAGCCCACTGACGGAACTGCACGCCCCGATGCGAATTGACACGATACCCGACACTGATAATCATGTCGAGGTTATAGTAAGAAACGGTGTAGGTTTTCCCATCGGCAGCAGTTGTTGCATTTTCTGCAACAACTGAATTTCGCTGTAACTCACCACTTTCAAGTATATTCTTTATATGTCTTGAAATGGTCGACTTGTTGCGTTGAAACAGCTCCGCCATCTGGTCGGCAGTAAGCCACACAGACTCATTGGCAAGTCGAACCTCAATCTTCGTCTCGCCTCCCTGCGTCTGAAATAATATTATCTGTCCGTTTTCCATATTGAATCAATTTATTCATTTGATAGTCACTCTTAGCGCATATCAGCATGTCTGTTCATCCTTTGAGGCGTTTAAAGTTCTCCTTCGTTTGCTCAATTTCTCGTTTTAACTCCTCTTCAGTAGGAAGAATCAGCTTGTATTTTGATGCAAATACTCCAATATCATTTTGATTGCCTAAAGTATATTCAATCACAGTATCATTCTTTTCTGCACACAAAATGATTCCTACGGTTGGATTATCATCGGGTGAACAGATCTCCCGATTAAAATAGTTGACATATAGTTGCATTTGTCCTATATCGGCATAACCAGCCTTAGTCATTTTCAGATCTATTATCACATAGCAACGAGCCGGGATATTGTAAAATACCAAATCCGGATAGAAATGATCACCCTCCAATGTAAATCTTTTCTGTCGCCCTACGAAAGCGAAGCCTCTTCCAAGTTCGAGAAGAAATTCTTCAATATGAGTCAGAATGGCACTTTCAAGCTCTTTTTCTTGCAATGCAGGATCCTTTTTCATATCAAGAAACTCAAGCACGAATGGATCATGCACTAATTTCAATGGGTCGAATTTTTCAGGATTAACAGGAAGATTTCTTTTTATTATTTCACGAACTTCTCTATCATCTCGATGCGAAGCAAGGAGTCGTTCATAATACTGTGTTTCAATTTGCCTTTCAAGCTGCCGGACACTCCAGCCTCCCTTGGCTGCCTCCTCTAAGTAATACTCCCTTGCTTTCTTATTGATAACTTTTGTAAGAATACGATAATGCGTCCAACTCAAATCGTCACGCAGTGAGTGACGATTTGGGAAAGCATTGTAAAATAGGCGCATATACTTCAGATTGGTTGGAGTAAACCCTTTGCCAAATTCCGAAGTCAACTGCATAGACAATCGTTTGATCAAATCATCTCCGTATGCAGCTCGTTCTTCGCCACCTTGAGCATCAACGATCAGGTTGCCTATATGCCAATAAGCCTGAACCATCGCTTTATTTACAGTGGTAGCCACTTTGGTTCTGGCCTCTTTGAGAATCTGACTGATTTGCGAGTACAGATTCTCTGATAATGGATTTTGATTATTTATTATATTGGCCATTATTGAACGATTTTGAATTTGTGAGACATGTCTCACATTTTTAATTAATACAATAGATTATGTGGCTTTCAGATAAGTGCTCTAAATATACTACAAATAACATCCTTCTTTATTGGCAAGCCGAACCTCAATCTTCGTCTCGCCTCCCTGTGTCTGAAACAATATTATCTGGCCGTTATCCATACAATATTTAATATAATATGCCTATGATCTCATTCTTCTGAATGAAATTTTTATCTACTAAATCAAGGCTATAATGAGATTATGCTATTGAATTGAATCGGTAAAAATAAGTTTAGTTTGACTTTTAGGCCAAAATTTGGTTGTTATTGTGTCGCCAGATATTTTGTAGCTATAATCAAACTGATAATATTTCTTCGCTTGAAGTATGATGGTCTCATATACTTCTGACTGTTCTCTATAAATATGATATAATGAGTCTAATTCATTATAAGTAACAGGTTTTTTTGTCTCAGTATTTATAAGATACCTTCTAATGTAGTATTCTCCTGTTGAGTCAATACGTTCTTCAAACAAGTCTTTTGTAAGACTGGTGTTTAACATCAATTGGTCAATAATTCTATTATTTTCTTCAATTTGTCGAGAATAGCTATAGTTAGCATATATTAAGTAGACAGTTAATACTATCAAAATCGCCATAGAGATAGGATAGACGAATTGATTAATACGATTATAGTGTTTTTTTGTCATTTCTTTTTAGTTTTAAGTTCTCGAACTTGTTGTCTTAACTCATTATTTTCACCTTTTAATTCAAAGATTTCAAGGTTGAAATCATGAATTTCTTTCTCGTGCATTTTTTCGACTTCAATAATTCGCTCACGATATTGATTTATCTTGTCTTGGTACTCAATTTTGGAATTATTGTTTCCGACGTAAATGCCCCCTGCAAAACCTGCTCCAACAAGAGAACATCCTGCAAGAATAAGTTGCCACGTTTTGGTGACTTTTTCAATTTTTTCAGTGTTATTTGATTGCTGAATTTGACCTGAGGTTTGAAGCGGTATATTACTACGCAGCTTTCGTTTTGATTTAGAAGTTCGTGACATTAGATTATTTTATTATAGTCAACAAAACCATGGTTATCTATAAGTTTGATATTTGAAGATTCTTTTCCTACAGAGTATATACACTCTACCAAATCTCCAATGATTTGAATAATAGTTTCGTATCCAGCTGATTGGTGCGGAAAGTTTTTTGAGAAACAATGCTGTTTCCCGTGATAAGTCACAGATTCATCTGAATGTGTATGGATGCCATTATTATGGATTGTATTCCTTACCTTACTTAAAATATCATTAGCCTTATACCAATTAGTGTCTTTGTCAAAATTGAAATAATCAAACATGGAGTCGACTAATTTTGCAAATGAAAAAGGAACTTTTATTTGCAACTGATTGCAAACAGCTCTATAAAAACTTTCTACTACGCTTTGGATAAAAATCACTAATGCATGTTTTGTTCGTTGAAGATAATCAATAGCTATTCTTTTTGAATCACTTACAGACGTATTAAATAATTCACTTACATATTGAGGATTAATAATATATCGTAAAAAGAGTGCTACATTTGTATCATGATATATTATGAGCCTATCAATCTGCTCAAAAATAGTTACCCTATAATCTTTTACAATATCATAGTTATAACTTTCTACTAATGATTGCCTTGCTGATAAAGCTTTGAATCGCAATTGCTCTAGTTCATTCAGATATCGGTGTATAAGCTGAACTGGATGGGTAGTTGTGTCCATATACTTTAAATCGGAATATTATTAGAAATCTTATATATCTGATTTAGGGTTCTGCTGCTATTGAGGGGGTAACTGAATATGGGGAATCGTAGCCACGGGGTTGGCTATACGAGTTTTCTTTGAAGTTCTCGACTTGTTCAAGGACTTTTTCAAAAACTACGCCGTCCCACTGAGGAGGGTAGCCGTTCTTCCAAAACAGTTTTGTCAACTGATTGGCAAGACGATCTCGAACTTTAGAGTTGTTGAGCCAATCGGCGTAGAGCGATGAATCATCAACAAGCTTTTTTATTTTCTTGGCAAGTTCAATACACATCTCGTTGGGATATTCAAAAGGAGGGTCAGCATTATCGCGTACCTCTATAAGAATATCATAGAAAGCTTTTTCTTGGAAAGAAATACCGAGTTTCTTGAACTCCATTTTATCCGCTTGCAACTCCACGAACAGCGATTTTAGTTGATCAGTAAGAGCCATAATCCGGTCTTCTACCATATTTACGGTTGAATTGACTGCCGAGCCGGTAACTTGGTTGACATAAGCAAGAGAGTCGCGGTTATGATACTCCTCAACGGTGGCCTGAAGAAGTTTATAGAAATGTTCAGCACGAGTCTTATTCGTCTTCTTGTACTCCTTGATAGCCTTGCGAAGGAGTTTGACAAGAAGTTCAAATTTTGTGCAGGGCATTTTCACATCCTCAAGTTCCTTCAGAAAATCATCGCCGTAAATGTCAATCTTCCCCTTCATATCGAAAATGGTTTCTACACTACTGCAGGAGATAGCTTCCTTAACCATTTGCTCGACATGGCGATTCATATTTTCTACGTCGTGGTGGCTATCTGTAATTTTGACAAGATAAGAATATATCCCCATCAACAACTGTGCCCAAGCGATTTCATCATCACTAAGCACACCTGCCGGATTACATATATTGTAAGCCGCTTTCAATCGCTTAACGTGCGACTTAAAGGCTGTTGTTGGTTTCACGCTACCTTCATACTCAACTCCTTTGGCTTCTTCCATCAAAAGGAACTCCACAGCTCCCTGTAAACATTGAAGTCGAACCAAAGCATTATCACCGAAGAAGTCGGAGAAATCAAAGCCGTGAGTAATCTGCTTCAGTATCTTCAACTCATTTCTGAAAGCTTCAAGTGCGAGGTTGACATCTCCGATATCTCCGGGCTCATCTCCGCCATACTTTTTCATGGCTTGTTGGAGATTTGAATGTATGCCGAGATAGTCGATGATGATGCCGTTCTTCTTCACATCACCGCTTATGCGGTTGCCGTCATCGTCAAGAACAACATTCGAGAATTTACGATTTACGCGACTGATAGTTTGAATAAGAGTATGCTTCTGCAACGGCTTATCGTTGAAAAGCATATTAAGACTTGGTACGTCAAAGCCAGTAATCCACATATCTACAACGATTACGATGTGGAAATTGCTCCTCTCGTCTTTGAATAACCGATCAAGGTTTTTACGGTGCTGTTTGTCACCCAAAAGGTCATACATGGCTCTGGGATCGTTTTGGTCACGAGTGGCAACTACATTAACAAACGGCACCTCCTCCATTGTGCGGAGCTCATCCTCTGTGTACTTACTATCATCAAGAGCCTTAACTGCGTGCCCCCATTCAGGCCTGAGCCCTATAATGGTGTTGTATAGATTGAATGCAATTGTGCGGTCGCTGCAAACAATCATTGCCTTTTGCAGCAGTTCCGGTTGATCTTCAATGCGCTTGTCATAGTATGCGACGATATCTCGAGCCATACGTTCAAGACGGTCGGGATTTCCAAGAATGACATTTAGGCTTGACATGGCTCGTTTACTCGTGTCAATATCATCTGTCTTAGCACCTTCTTCCTCGCAGGTTTTATAATATTGCTCGATAAGGTTACTTTGCTCCTTATCGAGATTCACATGAACAAGACGAGGCTCGTAACTTATATCAACAGTAATGTTGTCTTCACGAGCCTGTCGCATAGAGTAACTATCTACGATACCCCCGAAAACGTGTATGGTTTCGTCGACGGGGGTTCCCGTAAAACCCACATAAGTCGCGTTAGGAAGTGCATCTCGCAGATATTTGGCAAACCCGTAAGTGATGAAAGCTCCAAGTTTGCTGTCATCCATCTGCTCGGTAACGCCCTTTTCTTGATACTCTTTCTTGCGGTCGACAATACGGAGTTTCGAGCCTGTATTATTTTGTGTACGATGTGCTTCATCTGAAATGCAGATGATGTTACTGCGCTCGCTCAAAAGCCCGGTTTCTGACGAGAACTTTTGAATGGTTGTGATGTAGACCCCACCTTGTTCGCGTAATGATAGCTCCTTACCTAAATCTTCACGACTGTCAAAGGTGCGTACCTGACCATTACTGAGAAAGTTTATAGAGTTGGCAAACAGTTTGCCTGTCTGACTTTCGAGATCTTCACGGTCAACGATAATAAGCACGGTAGGACTACCAACTTTATCCTTACATCTCAAAGCAAGTTGGCGAGCAAGGAAAAGCATAGTGTAGGTCTTTCCGCAACCGGTAGCACCAAAGTATGTGCCGCCTTTACCATCTCCGCCATTTGAACGAAGATGCAGCATGATGTTATCGCGAAGGCGTCGGGTAGCAAAAAACTGAGGATAGCGGCATACTACCTCTATCTCTTTACCCTCATCTGCTTTTTGCAGTGCATATTCTTTATCCGGGAAATAAACAAAATCACGGATAATGCTTAAAAGTCGTTTGGGTGTCAACGCACCCTTAACCAATGAAAGAAGTTCATTAATGCCTTTTGCTGGTTTGTCTTCATTGTTGACTTTCTTCCATGAATAGAAGAACTCATAATCGGCAAATACGTTGCCCAGTCGAGAATTTGAGCCGTCGGAAATTATAGCGAGAGCGCAGTATTTCAACAGATTCATAATATCCCGACGATAACGCACGGTAATCTGCGAATGAGCGTCGCGAATAGTTGCGTTTTCGTCGGTTGGGTTCTTCAATTCGAGGATAGCGACCGGTATACCATTTACAAACAGCATCACATCAGGGATACGCACTTCGTTTCCTTGATGCATTTCAAATTGATTTACGACCCGAAATATGTTGTTATCCCAATGGTCAAAGTCAATGTAATCAAAGTGAAAGGCACTTGCTCTGCCATCAGGGTAAGAGAAATCAAAGCCTACTCGATAGAGTTCAACTGTATTAAAGGTTGCCTCATAATCGGTTGAACCGCCACTGTTGCGAAGCCTTGCGATAATGGCGTTTATTTCATCATCGGTAAGATCTTTATCTTTATAGTGAAACTTTATGAAACTGCGCAAATCATCTTCGATAAGGGCTTCATCGACACGGCGGTTGTGGACTTGCTCTCCGTGAGTGTATTGCCACCCCTCGGCTTGGAGCAGTTCAACAACCGCTTTTTCATATTCGCTTTCGTAGTATTTTCCCTTTTTGCTCATACTGCGGAATGTATTATGTACTGCATCAGAGCAGGACAAATTGATTTTAGTTGTTGATTAGCTTCTTCGGCGATATCTTTGGCGCGACGAGCACAATGGTAGATGTCAACGATAGCGAGCTGAACATCAATTGAGGGTTTTGGCACTTTTACTCGGCACATTTCTGTCCATGAAAAAGTTTCGCGAGCACTTCCCCAAGAATTGAAGCGTGCATATCTATCAAATTCCGGCCGACAGAACCATAAAAATAAATATGTTGGATCAAACTCATCGAAATCAGATGAAGTAAACACAGTTGAAATGGATGAGAGCAAGTAGCAATCTGTAGATTGATTGTGAGCAAGGCTCACCTTATTTCCACGTCGAGAAGTATCTGCTACATATGCAATATCCAAAGGGCGCATTATTTTATATGAAGTAAGAGATACGCCTTCCATATTTGCCTTTGTGGATATAATTTCTTTGGAGGTGGCAAGACCTCTAACGGATTCTATTTTGAGGTTATTATCCGTATTTCTAACGTCATGCTGTTCAATGTACTCGCCGAGTTCAACCATTGGTGCAGACTGTTTCAGTTCGTCCATTTTGGCTTGGCAGAGTTCAAGGAGCGGTTGCGCGATTGCTTCGTTTTCCTCTTTGAGACGGCGAAGACCTTGCCATATATTAACTACTTCCCTTTGACGTTTTACATCCGGCTCTCCATCTTTAAATGGCACAGGAATTTGAATATTAATAAAACGGGGCCAATCAAGATTTGAGCGTATACTCGAGTCGCTTATGAACCATCCATAACGGTCTGCCTCCTCCCGGTTAAACCATAAGAATAGGTATTCCGGCAAAATTTTTTTATTTGGATTAACAAAGAATGTAGTATACGCAGGAGAGACAAGTACAGGCTTTTCATTATTCGCCAGAACAATCCGGATGCAAACATCTCTACCTGTCTGCATACCGCTAAATACAAAGGTACCTTTATCAACAATTTTGTATTTAGATAAATTTACGCCGTCGAGATTGGCGACAGTAGGCATCATTTGCTTGTCTTTGTTTAAGCCCATAACTGGTAAATCAAGGTTGCGAGAATTGGTTTTATCGGAAACAACGATGAAATCGCCAATTTTAACCCATTTGATCTCTTTACTCTGCGTCATATCCTATGGCTTTGAATGCGTTAATGAGTAAAGAACGATTTTCGTCTTGGCGTGCGAGAAGTTTCTTGACCATTGCTCCTGCATCAGCAAGCACAGTATCATAATCAAGTTCGTTATCGCGGTCAATGAACTTAATATAACGGCTTGGTACGAGACTCCAATTATTAGCTTCAAGAGTGTCGATGCCAACTGCTCGGTATAGCTCTGGCCTCTCGTATTTGTATGGTTCAGCTTCGGTCTGCCAGTCGGTGTAAATTTTATGGGCAGCAGCAATTTGTTCGTCGGAGAGTTTTACATATTTCTTTTCGTAGACGTTTCCGCTCCACGAACGCAGGTCAACGAAAAGAATTTCATTCTTGCGGTTGCGAAGTTTACGACCATTCTCAATTCCTCCTCGCTTGTTCTCGTTCAGAATCCAAAGGGTAACGGAAATATCAGTGGCATAAAACATTTCGCGTGGCAACACTATAATAGCCTCAATTTTATCTTCTTTGATAAGATTTTCACGAATCTTAACCGTATCCTCATCGTCAAGAGCACCATTAGCAAGTAAGAAACCGGCGCGGCCTTTACCCTCTTTGAGTTTGGAGAGCATATGGAGAATCCAAGCGTAATTAGCATTACTCTCCGGCGGACGACCGTAACCTTTCCAACGAACATCGTTTTCTAAGGATGATACATACCATCTTTTTAGGTTGAAGGGTGGATTTGCCATTATGTAGTCAAAAGTACGTCCACGATGCATATCTTGTGTAAACGTTGAAGCATGGCGGTCGCCCAAGTTATACTCAATGCCGCGCACAGCAAGATTCATTTTGGCAAGACGGTAGGTCGTAGGATCAGATTCCTGACCGTAAACACTTACATTAAGTGAGTTCCCTCCATGTTGCTCAACGAATTTTGCACACTGCACAAACATGCCTCCTGAACCACAACAAGGATCATATAGAGTGCCATCGAAAGGTTCAATAAGTGTGGCAATGAGTTCTACAATAGAGTGGGGAGTATAGAACTCGCCATCCTCCTTGCTGTCTTTCGCCTGAATTGCATATGCCTGTAAGAAGTATTCGTAGACTCGACCAATTAAATCTTTTTCTCTGAATTTTTTGTGAGTAATCTTATCTATTTCGTCCATTACCTCCTTGATGACATTGCCCTCGGTACCGGAGTTGACAAATAAGGCTGCTGGTAACGCATTCTTTAATTTAGCTTCGGACTCCATGAGTTTTGAAGCAGCATCATCAAGAGCTACAGCAAGTTTATTTGGCGCAGTAAGTTTTAGAGACTCCCAATCCGTTTCTGGCGTTAGCATAAAAACTCCCTTTTCTCCAAAAGCGGTGCGCTTTTGGGAGATAAGCATTTCTGCATATTCTGGGTCATCGGCATTTTCCTCTCGAATTTCCTTACAGCGGTCATGGTATCGCTCGGATATGAATTTGAGAAAAACAAGCGTAAGAACCATATCGCGCTTATCGCTGAGAGCGGCGCGACCGCGAAGTGAATCGCGGCAACTGAGCAATATATCTTCAAGGACTTCCTCTTTCTGCTTTTTGGTCGTCGTTTTCTTAGCCATAATCAAAATTTTAATTCATCTCGATGAGATTCAATTAATGTTGAAGATAAAGGTTAAACCTATTTGTCTGTCCCTTCACTTTGTAATAGTGTCTTTAATCTTAATGTTTCATCAAGATAGACCTTTGTAATCAAATCCCACGTTTTATCCAAAAACTTTGGATCAACGACATCCAATCTTTTTTCTAATAAACTATCTAACCAAGCTTTTGGCTTTTCATCATTAAGTTGTTGGAATTCCTTCGCAATTATTTCTTTAAGGACAGGACTTGAATGCTTATCTATTAAAATATTCTGTCTAATATAGGTTGATGATAAATTGAGATATGAAGTTATAACCTCAATATCCAATAAAACAGTATTATAATACGAAATAACACGTCCCTGCTCGGATATAAGATTCAAATAGGCTTTTGTTGGTTCTGCAATCATGTATAATTGGCTTTGTCTTTCTGCCTCAACAGAATTTGCAAATTCCTGTTTTATAAGTATTATTGGGCTTTCTGAATTGCATCTGAAAACATTTACAATTTCAACAAGATTATTATAGGAAAAAGTCCTGTAAAAATAGTTACCTGCTTCTTTGAATAGCTTTAGATTATCATAACCAATTTGATAAAGCATTAGATTATTCTGTATTTTGCGATTCTGCTGATTCTCAAATTGATTCTGTTCAAGTTGCTTATGTAGAACAAAAAGTGTTACACCAGCCATAATCGTAGATCCTAAGTAACCACCCCAGAAACTAAGCCAGGCTGAACTTCCGGCATTATTAAAGAATGGAATAGAGAAGTAGCATGCTACATTTAAAATCAATGGTATGATTACGAAAATAATAGCTAACGCCTTATACTTTCGTAGGAATGTCCATAAGTAATTTCGTGTTGTATGATTCTTTATGTCCATAAAATACGATGTTTGTTATATTTATGCTACTTTGCCGGTTTCGATTTCTGATTTAAGGAACTGGAAGATATAGACTGCCCCCTGATAATAAAGGCCACATTCGGGGTCGTTGAGCTTGGCGAAGGTGATGGATGAATAAAGCTCGTCAAGGGCGCGGTGTATGTCCCAGCCATATTCAGCCATAAGCATTTCAGCGAGTTCGGCCGCAAGGCATTCTATTTGGAACTGTATATCTTGTGTCATAATTCGATGCGTTTTAAGAGTTTTACGGCTTTTGGGGTACCGAAGAAGTATTGGATGGCATGGTCGCCCTTAAATCTCAGTTCTTCGACCAATGCTGATGCCGACAGATAGCCCATTATGAAACGGCGAATTTGAACACCAACTGTATCATCGGCAATAGGTCCTATAACAATATCATAAGGATGAGCCGGAACATCGGAGTTATTCTTTCGATTCATCACGACAAATTCTGCCCACTCTTCGGAGTAGTTATGAAAGACCTTTATGTTCATCCCATTCTTAATAGCTTCGTCTTCATCAAATTCAAAGCAGGATAATGTGGGAGTCCCTTCGTTGAGAAATCGTGTTGTTCGAGCTGCCATCTCCATAGCTTGGTCGGGATTTGCATTGAGATAGAAACCTTGTCCGAAATCCTTGCCACGCTTACTGCGTGAGAGGTCAATCTGCTCAATTGCTACGTTTGAACCGTGATAGAGACGTTTCATATCCTACCTCCTTCCCGTTGGCAAATAACTTGGAGGTCTGAAACAGCATCGTCGATGGAGAGGGTATGCTCGGCAGCATAGCAATCAAGAAGGAAATCAATACCTGTGAAACGGCGCAGATAGGCGTAGGCCTGCATATTGGAGAGGTTAAATCGCTGCGCGAAAGCTCCAACGCACGACACTACATATTCTATTCGGTTAAAAATTTCTTTCTTGTCCATTACTATGCTTTATTGCTTACGATTAAGTCTTTTACATCAATGTCAAGTAATTCTGAAATACTCACAAGCGTTTATCTTCCGTGATGCCATTTCATTTGCTATGCTTACTTGTTACACTATTTTGATGTTTAACGTAAAGTTACAAAGAAATTCTTAGATTACAATCGAAACAGGCATAAAATTGCAGTTTGAAATTAAAATCCAATAGAAAGGGAAGACATTTAATGATGCCTTCCCTTTATCTAAAATTTAGAGTGTGTTTACTTTAAAACGAATTAATAGAAGTATTTAGAATACAACTCTAATAATCAGAATCTTATTTTGTCAAGGCTGCGATTGAAGCCTTGATGGCAGCAAGTTTCTCCTGAGCGTCGCTGCGCTTCTTATGCTCCATAGCCACGACAGCTTCCGGAGCGTTGGCTACGAATTTTTCATTGCTGAGCTTCTTCTCAACCCCGGCAAGGAATTTCTCGTAATATGCGAGGTCTTTGTTCAGCTTCTCAAGTTCCTCCTCTACATTTATCTTGCTTTCAAGAGGGATGCTGTATTCCGTTGCTCCGACAATAAAGGCTGAGGCTGTGGGATTCTTCTCCTCTACCATCTCGATTGCAGAGAGATTGCCCATCTTTGTTAGGACGGCATCGAGGAGGGTATCGTGTGATCCTTTGATGTTAAGGACAAGGGGTTCTTTCTGTGGGAGCTGCTTCTGCTTGCGGACAGTGCGGATACCGGCGATCACCTCTTTAAGATGCTCGAATGAGGCAACGATGTTGCTATCTGTCTCCTCTGGCTTGGGAAGCTGCGCTATCATGATGCTTTCCCCTTCCTTACGTTCAGCCAGATGTTGCCAAAGCTCCTCAGTGATGAAGGGCATGAAAGGATGAAGGAGGCGGAGAAGAGTGTCGAAGAAACCGAGGGTCTCCTCATAGGTTTTGGCATCCATCGGATGTCCGTAAGCCGGCTTTACAATCTCAAGATACCAGGAAGAGAATTCATCCCAGAACAGCTTATAAACTGCCATGAGAGCTTCCGAGATACGGAACTTGCCCATGAGGTCATCAACTTCAGCAAGGGTGTTGTTAAGGACAGCCTTGAACCATTTCACTGCCAACTTAGAGCTTTCCGGCTGCGCGATGGAGGAATCAACGTTCCAGCCTTTCACAAGACGGAAGGCATTCCAGATTTTGTTGCAGAAGTTACGTCCCTGCTCGCAAAGGGAATCATCATACATAATATCATGACCTGCCGGCGCACCAAGCATAAGCCCCATGCGCACACCGTCGGCACCGAACTTCTCAATAAGATCGAGAGGATCGGGGGAGTTGCCGAGCGATTTAGACATCTTGCGTCCGATCTTGTCGCGCACGATACCGGTGAAATAGACGTTGCGGAAAGGACAGTCGCCGGCAAATTCATATCCGGCCATAATCATACGAGCCACCCAGAAGAAGATGATATCCGGACCTGTAACAAGGTCGGAAGTAGGGTAGTAATACTTGAATTCCTTATTCTCCGGGTCAAGTATGCCGTTGAAAAGGGAGATAGGCCAGAGCCAGGATGAGAACCAGGTGTCGAGACAATCGGGATCGCGCTTCAGATCGTCGAGGGTGAGGGCAGCATTGCCTGTTTTCTCGATTGCCTTTACCAACGCTTCCTCTTCATTCTCTGCAACCACAAAGCCGCCTTCGGGGAGGAACCATGCCGGAATCTGATGTCCCCACCATAGCTGGCGAGAAATACACCAGTCCTTGATGTTGGTCATCCAGTGGCGATAGGTGTTCTTGAATTTGGAGGGGACGAACTTTATGTCGCCATCCTCTACAGCCTGGAGAGCGGGCTTTGCAAGGTCTTCCATCTTTACGAACCATTGCATAGAGAGCTTAGGCTCGATCTCTGCGTCAGTGCGCTCCGAATGACCCACTTTGTTCACATAATTCTCAACCTTCTCCACAAGACCGGCCTCCTTGAGGTCTTCCATTATTTTCTTGCGGACATCAAAGCGGTCCATGCCTACATACATTCCGCCGGCTTCCGATATGGTTCCGTTATCGTTGAAAATGTCAATGGAGGGGAGGTTATACTTATCGCCAAGCATATAGTCGTTCACATCGTGAGCCGGAGTGACTTTCAGGCATCCTGTACCGAAATCCATCTCAACATAATCATCCATGATGATAGGAACGGAGCGACCCACGAGAGGCACGATTACGCGCTTCCCTTTGAGCCAGGTGTAACGCTCATCGTTGGGATTGACGCATACGGCGGTATCTCCGAGTATTGTCTCAGGGCGGGTAGTGGCAACAACTATATATTTATCCTCTTCCCCTTCCACCTTATAGCGGAGATGGAAAAGATGGCTCTGCTCCTCCTTATAGATAACTTCCTCATCGGAGAGGGCGGTAAGAGCGGAAGGATCCCAGTTGACCATTCTCACGCCGCGATAGATAAGACCCTTGTCGTAGAGATGGTTGAACACCTTTATTACCGACTTTGAGCGTATCTCATCCATAGTGAAGGCAGTGCGTTCCCAGTCGCATGAAGCGCCCAATTTGCGGAGCTGCTTCAGGATAATTCCGCCATACTTATCAGTCCAGTCCCAGGCATGTTTCAGGAATTCCTCGCGGGAAAGATCATTCTTCTTTATGCCGTCGGCTGCTAATTTAGCCACAACCTTCGCCTCAGTCGAAATGGCCGCATGGTCTGTCCCCGGCACCCACAGTGCATTCTTTCCGGTCATACGGGCGCGGCGCACAAGGATATCCTGGATCGTATTGTTCAGCATGTGTCCCATGTGGAGAACGCCTGTTACGTTAGGCGGCGGGATCACGATTGTATAGGGTTCGCGGTCATCGGGTTCGGAACGGAAAAGCTTGTTTTCCATCCAATACTCATACCATTTCTCTTCTACCTCAGCGGGAGAATATTTGGTGGCTAATTCGTTCATTTTTTATTGTTATTGCTTTTATTGCTATTTTAAAGAACAAAATTAATAAAAATCTTTGAGAAAAGGAGAAGCAGGAGCTAAAAAGAGAAAAAGAGTGTTATACTAAGGTTATTCCATTTTTACAGCAAGTTTACGGTGTTTATGGAATATCTGCAAATACTTACCTTTTTATTGAATGTGGTAGAAGGTAAAAGGTAAGGATAAAAAGATTCTAAGAAAGAAGAAATAGAAAAAAACGTTAGATTTGCTTAAACAATCTACCGTTTTATATCTGAAAATTTTAATGTCTTAAAAAATTAGTTGTCGCTTTTGCGACGATTGCAGTCAGCACATAACATTTGACAATTTTCGGCAATAGTTTTTCCACCTAGACTCCAAGGTTTTATATGGTCTCCTTGCATCTCAGTAATTTCAAAATGCTTTCCGCATTTAGGGCAGATTCCATTTTGGCGCTCATAAGCCTCTCTTTTCATACTATCTGTGAAAGAGCGGATATTAAGTTTACGTTCATCACCGGAAAGCAAATACTCGTAAATGCCTTTTTTACTTGTTACGTCATCATCCATCATTAGTCGTTTGATTTCATCTTCAAGGACTGATGCACTGTATGTATTATTCTTGAACCTGTTATAGAATAATCCCCAATCCAAGCCTTTCATTTCTCGACGATATTTGGGGAATATAGTCTTAATCCAAGCGATAACTAGTTGAAAATATTGCCATTCAGCATCAGCATTTGTATCATGTTGATGTGTAGCCATATACTTTTTAATTTCATCATCACCTCCCCCATTAGTAATCCAACTAAGGACTTTTTCAAGTATTTCCTGACGTATTGGGTTGCCGGGAATATAATCATGTCCCAGTTTAAATGCCACACAGTTTGATTTACTGAATTTTCTTTTTGCAGCACTTAACCAGGGACCGGGGAAGGCGGCATTTCTTAATTCTTGCTTGGTAAGTTTCTCTCCAGCTATATTGATAATCTCAAACCAATCAAGTTTTTCATCGTCTGTACCATTCTCACAGATATAAATTTGCAGAGGATAGTTGAGGAAGTGTTCTACTTGATTCTCGGAAAGATTAGTAAATGCTTTTGGAGTCCCTTTAATATTTACGAAAAACTCCCCCTCAGCATAGGAACAAATGCTAAGAGTCCTTTGTTGACCGTCAAGCAGTTCATACGTATCATCGTCATTTTTTACCCAATACATCACATTTAGCGGAAAACCCTTAAAAATAGAGTTAATCACTTCCTCCTGTTGTTTTGGAGAATAGACAAATTCACGCTGGTATTGAGGACGAATGTTTAATTTACCACCGAAACCAACAACACCTTCTTCTTCATTATCTTCAAAACCATCTATCAATTCACGAATTAGAATAGTTTTTGGAGATATTTTCATTTTCAGTTCAGTTTGCATTTCTTTTTTCCTTATGATTATCCGAGCATACGTAATTTTGCCATTATTTTACCTTCAGCATTTTTAATCATGCCTACAATTGAGGTTTCGAATAACGATTCTTGCATATTTGCTCTTTCCGTTGACCTTTGTATCTCTTGGGTCATTGAGCAATCCAGCGACTCTTGAGTTTGATGAATATTCGCTTGTAAAGCCGTATCCCCCCTTGTAACTGGCTGACTTACACCACTTTGTGAGCTCCAAAGACCATTAGAGAATCCTTTGCCCTCGCTTTCGGTTGCGCCATATATTTCAAATTGTTCCGGATTATATTTATCAAGGAAAATTATAGGCACTCCCATATAACCCTCATAGTCCATTGGAATATCCGCCACACGTCCAACTTCAATAGCATCGTAATTATCGTATTTAGGATATTCTTCGGGCGAATATGTTTTATATAAATCTAATTCTTCGTGTCGTTTCTTGTGGTCAAGATTGGTATACCAACAAATATTTCCCATACTGCGCCATTTTTGACCAGATTCATCAACCCAATAACGGGTAGCTCGCGGTTCGTAACTGTCGGGAACGGTAAATGCCATATCTCCGGATTTGTAACCAAGCCATAATTGATTATTACGAATTAAGGGGAAAATTTCCTTATAGGTAATTGCATTTTGATTTCCTATGATAAGAAATTTCTTATCATACTCTATCAATTGAGCTACAAATTCTCTAAATAGAGAAAATGGAGGATTAGTTACCACTATATCAGCTTCCTTAAGTAACTCGATACACTCATCACTACGAAAATCTCCATTTCCTGAAAGCAAAACTGGAGGATTAGATTTTAGAATTTCTTTAACATCTAATAAATCAGTTGCACCGTCGCCATTAACGTCACTTACCTCAGTTAACTCTACTTTATAAGCCTTTCGTTCGGAAGTCGGTTGCTCATCGTAATTAAAAAGATTGAGTTCTCGTCCGACAATTGAGGAACCATCGAAGCAAGTACAGATTAACTTTTTTAACCCCCATGCATTGAAATTCAAAGCAAAGAATTTAAAAAAGTTGCTTTCAAAAGGATCATCACAATTGCACAACACTACCTTACCCTTGAAATGACGCTTATAATGCTTCAACTCCTGGGCAATATCGGGCATTTGAGTATAAAACTCATCTTGTTTAGCTTTTGCAGCCGCATTTAAACTTCTGTTTCCAGCCATATAGGATGAAGATTTCGTATATGATAAATTAACTGTAAATTATAAAAATATTTGAGATATAAAATATGAGATGGTTGGGTTGGATGTGAGCCAAGCCTTATTTCCTTATAATAATAATAATAAGGACTATTTTGTATATAGTTTTAATGCGTCGGCAGCCGGAATTTCGATAGGCATTCCATTGGAATCAGCTATTACAACATTCTCTCCAAGTTTAGCTTTGCGCTCAACCATTTTACGTTGTGCCTCAGAGATACTTTCTCTAATGCGTGCAAATAATTTTATTTTTTCTTGTTCCGACATGATTCTTTGATTTTTTTTAGTAGTATTTTATTTGTTATCTTTCCTCCGTCCACAATCGGTTTTAAGTTGGTGCTATTATCATACATTGACCATTCATCCACAACTTGTGAGAAGATATTGAAAAGATTCTGAAGTCCCAACCAATAACGACGGTGGATAATATCTTTGGGAATGTTATGTCCACCGGTGGCAACGCGAGAGGCTACCCGCATCTCAGCCATCTCAGGAGAGGGCAGCTAGAAGAAAAGCAACGTTACATAGTAACCCTCCTTATGAGCTTTTTCCACCAATGATTTATATGAGCGTGTGGCCAGTGTGGTCTCAATTGCAAATGACTGCCGTTTGGACAGTAGTTGGTCTATTCGCCTTAACATCAGTTTACCGGCTTCAATCGCCATCTCCTCGGGGTGAAAAGGTGAGAGACCCTTGGCTATTTCATCAGCATTAACAAATTCCTCGCAATTAAGCACCTCCGGCAAAACAGTCATCGAAGCAGTGGTCTTCCCGGCTCCATTACATCCGGCTATTATAAACAGATTCGGGGTTTTCATATCATATCCGCTTCAAGTTCCTTGATAATGGCATCAATATGTCTTATTTTTAACCATCTTCAATATGCAAATTTAGCGATTTTATATTATCTTTGCAATACGATAGGGAAATATTACAGGGCTAGCGCATGAAATTTATATAATATTTAGTTAATTCAAGGAGGCTTTTAGTGAAATAATATTTATAATCTTGCATAATCGGCTGAAAATAGTTAACTTGGCATTATGCAAATAGAGTTTTTCAGCAAGGTAAAAGACCCGCGTGTGTTGGGTAAGGTAAAGCACCAGTTAGAGGATATCCTCCGTATCGCCCTTATCGGAGTGTTGTGTTCATGTGAGGATTATGATGAGATATCCGATCTGATTGAGGACAGGCAGCAGGAATTTAAGGATATGGGAGTTCTCGAACTGAGTAAAAGTCTTTGCAAGTCTCCTTTATTAATGATTATTAGAATCTTTAATAATCTTCCAGAACCCACCTTTTGCTGACCCTATGCGCTCTATTTTACCTTGTGTTTTTAGTTTTGCCAGTTGTTTCTCAATTCCTTTTTGAGTAATTCCTATGGCTTCCGCCAACGTCTTTGAGGTGTGTTTCGGATTCACTTTTAACAGGTCAATGATTTTATCCTCTGTTTTCTGTTTTTCTGTAATACTCAATAGCAAGTCTTTTTCAATCGATTCTTCAAAAATAGATATCTCTCTGGATAGATGATTAATCATTGTCTTTGTCATAAATTCACGGAATATGGATAGATCTTCATTCTCACGTGTCTCGACAAGAGCCTTGATATAATCCTCTTTATCATCTGCCGTTATGCGTGTGGGTATCAATCCATATTCAAATTGTAACCAGTTCATCACTAATCGAGCCATTCTGCCATTGCCATCTGCCCAGGGATGAATAGTGACAAGATTGAAGTGTGCATCGAAACTTATTTCATATAGTTCCTGGGTTGTAAGAGATTTAGCGTTTTTACGTTGTTGATTTAGAGCAATGCAAAATTCATCTAATTTAGCCGGTACTTTTGTGAAACTCATATATGATCTTCCACCGGGTCCGGCAGTCACATTAAGCAACCTCAAATCACCGGTTGTATTAATCTCTCTAATTCCGTAGCCATAATAAATCTTTTATACAAAGTTAAGCATTTTCACCCTACTTTTTAATCTTTTCATCCTACTTTTTAATCTTTTCACCCTACTTTTTAATCACTTCACCCTACTTTTATTAGACCCTGATGAAGTCTTTCGACATTCCGGCTATCAAATTTCACGCCCTGTGAGATTCTTTCGCTACACGATGCAGCAAGAACAACTATTTCAATATTCCTGATGATGCTCCTGACTGTTTTGAAATATCATTATCATTGCTGATTTTCTTTCCGAATCCGAAAGTATATGTTGCCGACAACTGCACGCAGGCATGACGGGATGCATTGCTTGTCCATCTGCTAACGGAGTAGGCGGCAGTGCTCATAGTGTCGTGTGAAGCTCGCCAGTTCCAGCGTTGTAGATTTTGCGCCGTTATGATGATATTCCATCTTCCGTTGCTCCAACCTGCTTGGACCATGAAAACATCCTTGTTCCGTGTCCATAAACCAGACATTGAATCGTAATTATCCGTTGCGTCAGCTGATTGGTAAGCTACCGCGAAATTAAAGCTGCCGAGATAATAGAGGGCCTGAAGGTAATAACTGATATAAGAATGGTCAATCCGGTAGGGCTCACCATTTTGAACATATAGTTGCGCCAGTTGGCCCGATAGGTAGAAATTTCCGTCTAATAAGTTTGTTGAAGCATTTATACCATAATTATAGTGTCGGAAATTACCGACAGGTTGCTGGACAGTCCGCAATATTCCGTCAGGGGTCGCCTCATAAACAAAGGCAGCTCTATTCCCAACAAGCCATGCATTGGCAAACAATGTCATATTGAATTTATTTGAGGGAATGAATGTGTAATCAATTCCTATATCATAGCTTCCATGAGATTTTAACATGGGATTTCCGGTATGCCAGAGAAAAGGAGAGACATGAATGATATTTTCGCTTTTATAGTTAGAAGAGGGTGGCCAAACCGAATAATGGAACACTCCACTCAAAGAATTTTTATTATTGGGGACATAACTCACAGATGCGTCTGCATAAGGATAATGCGAATCAGAATTATTATCATTCAGGCAAGTTGAGAGCCGGTTCCAGCCTATCCCGAAAGAAGCGGAAAGTTTTTCTGTAGAAAAGTTATAGGTAGCTCCAATCTGTCCGAATTTCGTTGATGAGTTATCGATTGCACTTACTGAGCCGCTATATTGGGTTCTGTTATGCTCATAAATGCCTCTGAGATGTGCCATCAGGGAATGTTGGTCGGAAAACGTATGATTAAAAGTCACTGTCGCATTTCCTTCATGGGTATTATCATCGGCAGCGTTATATATGAGAGACATTTGAGATTCAAGATAGCTTGAAGCCTGATCTGTATGGGAATAGGAATAGCCTAACGAGGCTGAAAGAGAATTGTTTTCAGGCAGGCTGAAAAAGTAATATCCGGAATAGTTCAGATATTTTGCTTTAGAGGATGCGTCCGAAGAATATTCATTGGTTGCCATCTTGTAATCTGTATATCCGACCTTTCCTTTACTGTCATTATGAGGAATGCGGTCGAGACCGAATGTTATAAGACTGTTGGCGGTAATCTTGTCTCCGGAATAAAGGGCTCTGAAACTTCCCTCATAATTGCGGTTGCGATATTTGGAGCTTTCTGTAGAGGATTCTCTCTGAAAACTTTTTATCTCTCCGTTTTCTTGAGGCAGATGAAACGTTTCTGTCTGATCAACACCAAAATGATTGTTAGCCATATAATAACCGTAACCCATTATATCAAAGGTCATTGTATTCCTTACAAATCTGACATTAGCCTGCGCGTAACCCGAATTGGCAATGAAGTTCTCAACCCCAAGCGTCTTTACGTAACCTCCGTACTCATATTTTATCATTCTGAAATTTATAACAAACCGGTGACCCTGGAATCTTGGGTCAGACGGATATTCAAGATATTCCACTGTCTTTACATCCGCAACTTTCATCATATTAAGGTCAGATTCCGTAGAAGGCACATAATCTATGAATACTGCCACCGACTGCCCTGATGCTGTTGTAATGCCTGAGGATCCGAGCCGCGTGTTTAGTTGAGGGATAGCCATTCTGGCAAGCAAGTCAGCGGCAGTCTGCGATGCATTCTTCTGACGTTGTGTCGGACGGTAAACGCTTCTATCCGGGAATAGAGAGGCATTGTCTCCCTTCACTGTAACCGCCTTCAACTGTACAGGAAGTTCGGTCATGAGGATAGTTCCCATATTAAAGGAATTAAATTTCCGATATGTGGTCTTATATCCGATGCATGAGAGTTTTGCAATGACGCTATGACAGTCGCATGGGATAGAGAATCGTCCCGCCTCATCGGTAATGCCGTAGGTCAGCACTGTGGAATCCTTTGGAGCAAGAAGCATGACAGTGGCGGCTGCCACAGGTTCATTATCCGTTCCCACCGCTTTTCCGGTAAAGGTATATTTCCCATGCTGGAGTGCTTCAAGATAATAAGTGTTACGTGACTTGACCACAGTGACAGGATTCAAGCCGATAGCTTGGCGCAGAGCATCGTATTCGTTATCGGTCTTGATTACAGCGCTTGTCTTGTAGGTCTCAAGCTCGTTGTAGATGAAATTTATGTCAAGATCGGGATGATCTGCCATTATTTCCCTTACAGCCTTTGGAAGCGGAGTGGAGCTGAAACGGTATGAGAAAGTCTCAGCTTCGGTCATGAATACTGTCATCATGACCGCGAGAAATGTTATGATACGTGTCATGAATTCAGTCTATCTTTATGGTTCTGTCAACTATGGTGAGATTAATCTGCTCAAAGTTGTTGAGGCTTGCCGCTATATCCTCAATCAGTAGAGCCTGGTTCCAGCGGAAATAAAGCCGGAGGGATTTTGCCGCATCGTTGTTGAATGTAACCGTGTAGCCATAATAACTGCCAATTATTGTGAGGATGGTTTCAAGGGTTTCATTGTCAAAGACAACTGTTTCAGGAGATGTTTCGTCATCCGGGTCATACGAATTGACTACGTTAGATTGAGACGTGGCGTCGTCAGTTACGGTCGTTGTTTCAACTTCCGGATTTGTCGTAGAACTGCCATTGCTTATGCGGTGTATTCCCACACCCACAATGGCTGCCACGGCCGTGAACGAGGCTATACACACTACGATACTTGCCGCTGCGTTTCGGGAAAAGATCTGAGGCAGCCAATGGCGACGACTGCTCTTGGATTGATGGTGTTGGTTTGCAAATTTCGTCCATTCCTCCGATATATCGGGAACGGCTATGGACTGAAGGCTTGACTTTGTTTTGTCGAGCAGGTCAAACACCTCCTTAACTTCAGGATCCTGAAGCATAGTCTCAATCTCGCTCGTGGTGTAGAGGTCAGGATGTTCAATGACATCAAGGAGTCGGTCGATTTTATTCATTTGGAGAAAGTTTTTCGCGTAAGACATCTATTGCATGACGTAGATGTTTATAGACAGCCACCTTGCTAATTCCGAGAATCTCTGTTATCTCCAGATAGCTCTTACCGCCGGCAAACCGCAGGGCAACCACACGGCGGCAGGCATCGCTCAGGTCATTGGAAACCGTTGACTGAATCAGTGTGATAGTCTCGTCGTCGGGCCATTCCTCATTTTCGATTTCATCCTCACCTAAGGAATAGACCTTTCTCATGCGTTCCCTGACCGACAGACTGCGGATATGTTTGAGGCAACGGTTACGCACTGCCGTCAACAGATACGAGGCTGTCACATCAGACTTTCCGGAGACAAGGAGGGTTTCAAAGACATCGTGCACAATGTCTTTGGCCACATCATCTTCTCGGAGGATCAGCATCGCAAGCCGGTACATCGCTGCATAATGCGAGCGAAAGAGTCGTTCTATATCATCTTTTGTCGTCATACATGGATATGACCCCTTGTTCTCAAAAAAACTAACCTCTCAAACGAAAAATTTTCAACTATGTGAATAAGTTGAATTGTATGAAACCGAAAGTTTCGAGAGATTTGCGGCTAACCTCGCGGTCAGTATCGTTGTTTCGTTTTAGCCAAAAGTAAACAGACGCCAGAGCCTTCACAAGTGTCGGCTTTCGCGTCTGTATCCTTTTCTGTTTTTACATTTTATCCAACAGTAATGATCGGCTGCCCGAAGAATGAAGACAGCTTGGCAAGGGTGGAGAGTGTGAAGTTATGTTGCCCGCTTAGCCATTTTGTTATCTCACATGGTCGCTTGCCTATAGATCGAGCAAACTCAACTTTCGACAGCCCTTTCTCTTGCATAAGTTTGTAAATCCTTTTGGAAATAGCCATTTCCATGTCCACTTCCTTATGAATAAACTCCGGTATGGAGGCCACTATTTGGTTATATTCTTCAAATGCAGTCTTCATATGTCAAAGGTTTTATCGGTGTCAATCTCATTTTCCGTTATAGTTATGGTCCCATCCTTTACACCTTGCTTTATAAGCTTGTCAAAATTCTGGAGAGTAACAACAAAGCCACGCAATTCATCGTCCTCATTATAAGTACGAGTTTTCTTAATACCTCCATTGCCAAGAACCAGAATGCTATCGGATAGACGCAGGCAATAAAGTCGTAACTTTGATTTAATAACAGGTAAGGCGCATACCCTGTCACTCATCTTACCCTCTGGTCGGAAAAAACGTTCAAGCGATCCAAGATCAGCAATGGTCTCAACAAATTTGGCTATACGGGCCAGATCTTCATTATACGTTGCATCATCTTTGAAGCGATTATAGAAACGTATATATTCCCCCTTGTCTTCAGTGAGAAACTGAATGGTGTAAAGGGTGCAGTTACGGTCTTTATTGAGCTGTATAAGTTCTGCTTCACTCATGATAAATAAGTTTCAGTATTTTATAACCGCAAATTTACGGAAAAATTTTTACTTTTGAGTAAAAATGAGAAATATTTGAATTATGCAATTCTATTTCTTTTACATTTCATATCTTTAGGGGCTGTTAAAGTGGAAAATTAATGGCGATAGAAGAATAAAAAGGAGGGAATGCAATCCTTTACATGGAAAAGATTTTGATGGTTAAGATAAAGTTAGTAATTTTGCAGAGAGAACGGAATGCGTGGGAACAGCTGGTTGTCAACACCCTATATTAAACTGAGAGATAGAAGATATGAGCAGAATAGATTTGGTTAGGCTCAGGAAGAGAGCCGGTATAAGTCAGCGCGAGCTTGCCGACCTCCTGCAGGTTCGCCCCAGCTTTCTCTCTGCAATTGAAAACGGGAAGAGCCGTCTCCCGGAGGAGAAGATGGAGAGAATCAAGGAGATATTTGAATTGCAGGATCTGGATGAGTATATGTGTGAGGAAACTGTTGAGGCGGTGGTGCCTCCTCATACGCATACTCCTGATCAAAGTGATTATATCGCACAACTACTCAATCATTTCCACGATCTCGCTCATCAACGCGACAAGGGACATTCCATTGCCGATTCAGATCTTATAGAAAGAATAGACTTCCTTTCCAAACGCAATGAGCGTCTGTCGGATCGCATAGATGATCTGCGCGAAGAGGTTGACACTCTTCGCGCCGAGAATTTCCGTTTGAAGGAGTTGCTCATTAAGAACGGTATTTCTTATTGATTTCCGTTATTGCTTTCGATTGATCAAAATGATGTATTCCTCTTCAGAGGAAGCCACTACCTCAGCTGAAAAGCCCCAGCCGGAGATCACTTCTGCCAGACGGTGGGCAGGAAGGAGATGGTCGCTTTCCGATTTGCGTTCATGATGAATGTCGTTGATGAATTTTTCATCCGAGGGGAAGGCTATCACGATAGAGCCTCCCGGCTTGACATTCATCTTGAAGAGCCATTCCAGAGTGTCGGAAGGGGCGTGGAGATGCGGATAGACAGAATAGAGCAATACCATATCATATATTCCGGGAATCATATCCTGCTCAAAATCCAACTTGAGGAGATCGACATTGGGGAGATCTCCATATTTTTTTTGCGCTATTGATAGCATACCTTTAGAGAGGTCGATCCCTGTGACGTGTCCCTTCTCTCCCACAATACTGCTCAGGTAGGGGAGGAGTACGCCGGTTCCTGTGCCAAGGTCGAGCACGCTCATTCCTTCTTCAATCGGCAATTTTGACAAAATACTTCTCACTCTCTCCGGAGTGGACCGGATTTCATTATCATCCCATGTCGGGGCCAGGTTATCAAAGAAATCTATCTCAGATTGTGTCATTACTTAGTGATTATTCAGTTTATCTTTCTGCAAAGTTAACTTAAATATAGTGAATATTAAAATTATTTTGTTAATTTTGCAGAAATAAACATATCTAACTGAAAAATGAGAAATGAAAATGAGAAATGAATATTTCATAGCGCTTTCCGCAATCATGCTTCCAGCCGGAATTTCGGCTGCGGAAACGAAGCGAGATACAGTGAGCCTTAAAGAAGTTGTTGTAACGGCTCCGTTGAAAACTAATCCGGAGTTGATTCCCCTCAATGTAACGCAGGTCACGTCTGCCGAGATAGAGGAATCAGCGGAAAGCTCGCTGCTTCCTGTGCTTGTAAACAAAGTTCCAGGCCTTTTCGTGACAGAACGAGGCTTTGCAGGCTACGGCGTTTCCGGAGGCAGTGCCGGTGCGGTCAACATCCGTGGTGTAGGGCAGGGGAACAAAGTGTTGTTCATGATCGACGGGCAGCCTCAATGGGCAGGAGTGTTCGGGCATAGCTTGGCTGATACTTATGTTGCCAACGGGGTAGAGAAGGTGGAGGTGGTGAAAGGTCCCTCCTCTCTGCTCTATGGTTCAAACGCAATGGGCGGATCAATAAACATAGTGACCCGCACTCAGAAGGAGGATGGCCTTACAGGACGCGCACGAGCAATGTTCGGCTCTTACACCACACAGAAATTCGCTCTGTCTTCCGGGTATAAAAAAGGGAAATTCTCTGCCACTCTTTCAGGACAGCTCGACCGGAGCAACGGTTATCAGAAAGGGAGCGAGTTCTGGCTTGCTAATGAATTCGCACAATTGAAATATGCCATTTCCCGGAATTGGAATATCGCCGGGATGGTGGAGCTGACTCAGAGCCATGCCAACAATCCCGGAACGATACAGGATCCATTGGAGAATATGTGGACGACGATTTCACGCGGCACGGGTGGAATCTACATTAAGAACATGTATGAGAAGTTTGATGGAGGTGTGCAGGGTTATATCAACTGGGGGCGGCACAATGTTGACGACGGCAACGCTCCGGGAGCGGCTCCGCGAGACTATTTATTCCATTCCACTGACTATAACATGGGCTTCACTGCCTATGAATCCTTCTATCTCTGGGATGCCAACACCCTTTCCGCCGGAATTGATTTCCAGCATTGGGGCGGCCATATCTGGAATACAAATAAGGAGGATGAATCCGTGCGCACATCAGAGGCGAAACATCATGTGAACGAGATAGCTGGATACATTATGATGCAGCAAGGTTTCTTCAATGACATCCTTAACATCAATGGCGGAGTGCGCCTGCAGCACGGCTCTACCTATGGGAATGTATGGGTTCCGCAGGCCGGATTGATAATCAAGCCCGGCTATGACTCGCAGATAAAAGCATCTTTCAGCAAAGGGTTCCGATCTCCCAATATCAGGGAGTTGTACCTATATCAGCCGGCTAATCCGGATTTGAAACCGGAATATATGCTTAATTACGAAATTAGTTACCGTCAATACTTCCTGTCACGCCGCTTGATGTTAGGCGCAGCCATATTCTATATAGACGGGAAGAATATGATTCAGACGGTCAGGGTTGACGGGCGCCCTCACAATGTCAACACCGGGAAATTTCATAACAAGGGATTTGAAATAGAGGCGGCGTACAGCATTTTGAGAAATCTTCAGGCAAGCGGGGCGTGGTCATATCTCCACACGGATTCAGATAACTTGTATTCTCCCAAGAACAAGCTTAATCTTGAGCTTACCTATTCTCCGGGACAGTTCAGCTTCACTGTTGAAGAAATGAGTATCTGGGGTATGAAATATGGGAATCCCGACGGGTCGAGCATGAATTACTCCCTCCTAAACCTGAAAGCTGCCTATACGCTTGCCGGTAATGTGCCCGTTACACTTTTCGTAAAGGGAGATAATCTTACCAACAAGCATTACGAAATTATCTATGGATGCCCGATGCCCGGAGCCACTGTGATGGGAGGTGTAGAAGTTAAATTCTAAGCCGAGTTCATATTATGAAGACTCGTCTGTCGTTTCTATATTTCCTTCAGTTTAGTGTATGGGGATGTTATCTCACCTGCTTGGGCCAGTTCATAGGGGCGAACGGGTTAGGAAACAAAATAGCATGGTTTTATGCTGCAATCGGACTTGTATCGATAATCACTCCATCACTCTTGGGTCGTCTTGCCGATAAGACAGGACGACCTGAGAGACTGCTGATGTTGTGTCATCTTGTTGCATCAGCTTTCATGTTCATAATGTGGTGGTATGGTTCAACACATCCTATGCTTGAATTTAAGGTTTTCTATCCGTTGTATCTATCTTTCCTTAGTTTCTATATGCCTACTATGGCCTTAGCTAATACCACAACATTCCGTATCTTATCTGAAAATGGTCATAATCCTACCACTGCGTTTCCAACCATCCGTATATGGGGCACGGTAGGATTCGTAGCAGCAATGTGGTTTGTAAATTCAGCCTATTGGCATGACGGAGCTATTGGATTCACTTTAAATGAAGGGTTGCCGTTCAGTCATCTCAGATTTCAATATAATGCCGGACAGCTGCTATGCAGTGGAGTTATGGGGTTGATCACTTCTCTTTATTCTCTCTTTTTACCTAAAATGGTAGTTGGGGTAGGGAAAGTTGTGGGAGACCGGTTGAAAACGGCTTCGCTTTTTGATTCTATTGGCTCGGTGATGAAGATTGCAAGAGTAAAAGTTTTTTTGATTTTTGTGATCCTTACGGGTGTGTGTCTTCAGATTTCCAATGGTTTCGCCACTCCCTTTATAACTCACTTCTCGGGAATAAGCGAATATTCTGAGTCGTTGGCTTCCGGAAATGCAACGATGTTGTTTTCTATGTCGCAGATATCGGAGGCTTTCTGTGTGTTGTTTTTGGGGATAACCATGAAAAGGATAGGTATAAGATGGGTGTATGCTGTAGGTCTTCTTGCATGGGGATTGCGTTTCCTTTTCTTTGGTCTTGGAAATCCTGGAGAAGGACTTTGGCTTTTGATCGGATCTATGTTGGTATATGGCATTGCTTTTAATTTTATTACCATAGCCGGACATATTTATATTCAGCAGGTTGCGCCGGAGAATATGAAGGGATTCGCGCAAGGATTGATGATGTTTATGAGCAATGGCATTGGTGCCACATTGGGCATGATTGGCGCCGGAGCAGTTGTGAATCATTGGTGTAGGTGGGAAATGGTCAATACTAAAACAGGAAATGGAATCCGTCTGTTTATGGGAGAGTGGGAATGGCCTTGGTTGGTTTTTGCCTTGTATGCATTCATTGTATTGTTGTTCTGGCTTTTCTTGTTTAAGGGGAGTAAAAAAGTAGTATAATAAAGATGATAAAGTTAAGGCAACTTGGAATTTTCTTTCTTTTCTTATTTTCTGTGATGATTTCTTGTAAGACAGCGAGGAATACGCATGGAGTGGAAACTTATAGAGGGTCACTTGCAGATTCAATCAGCAGGGCAATAGATTATCAGATGGCGAACTATCCTCAATCGCAATACAGGGATGTATATAAGAATTTCATGCAAGATTTTTTTGGTCCCGGGCATATACTTTCGGATACTGCTGCATCCGGGCGCTACCTGAGACATGAACTATCGTTGGAAGAGTCTTTTGATGGTCCTTTGTATGAACCGACAGGCTATAAAGGTAATTTTTATAGGGTAAATTTATCTCTTGTAAAAGACGGAATAGTGCCTTATGAAGAATTCTTCAATGCTTTTGTAACGAGTGTTAAGGATATTGTTCCACCCTCTGGCGAGGACTGGATGAAAATATGGGGTTCAATAGATGAAGTGATACATGAAAAAAAACTATCATTTCCAGAAGAAGAAAAGGATAGGAGAGAGCTGAATGAGCAATTCAAAACGGGAGATTACATTGTTCATCATAGCCAACGCTTCAATGACTCGGTGCATTTTCATTACAGAATTATATCAAGAGATAATTTTCAAGATAAGATACTTCCATATTTGCTCAAATGAAGGAATAAGAAACGCGCAGAGTCAAGCTCTGCGCGTTTCTTATTCTTTCCCCAAATATTCAAGATTCTAACTCTTTTGTGTAGCCTTCATAATAATAAGATTGTTCGATTCCTTTGAAGAGCATTTCGCGGTCATCAATCCGATCTGTCAAAGCCGGCAGGAGCAAAAACCTAAGTTCGAGATCGTTTATCGGGCTACGTTCCATAGCTTGAAGATAAAGATTCTTATCAACTTTTTGCCAGTCCACAACTTTCCCTAACCTCTTTTTGAGAATCATATCCAGCCAAATTCGGGTTGCGCGGCCATTTCCTTCCATAAAAGGATGAGCAACGTTCATTTCTACGTATTTAGCTATTATATCTTCATAGGTCGTTTCAGGCATTTTTTCAATAGCTGCCAATGCCTCCTTCAGATAAAGTGAATTTGCAAACCTGAATCCGCCCTTACTAATGTTCTTTTCCCTTATCGCTCCTGCAAAAGGGTATAGAGAATCAAACAGGTAGCTGTGAATAGCCTGAAGTCCTTTAACTGTTCCCACCTCAATATTATCTATGGCTCCTGAACTAAAAAGCTCTTTGGCATTTTCAAGGCTCCTGCTGTCAATGGATTTCATTATGATTTATCTATATTACAGCTTTAACATCTCATTTTGTGCACTCAGATCTTCAAGATAGCGGCGTCGGTCGTCTTCAATCATATGGTTGAAGTCTTCGGCGTAGGATTGAATCACCTCTTTGGGCTTGTGCCAACGATCGTTGAAACGGGTAGCTATCCATTCACGCTCTAATTCAGGATACCGCCGGAAGGCTGTGTCGAAAACATCACGCATCTCCTCGATGGTCTCTTTCTGCATGGCTTCTTCCAGATAATGCCGTGGGAGAAGAAGTCCTGCCATATCCACCCAATCGAAGATCTCCTCATCGGTCTTTCTTTCAGGAAATCCTTTTGAGTCAAGGCGTAAACTGAGATATTTATAGATTGCCAGTTCATAGAGATGACGGGCTCGTTCCAAAGCGGCACGGGTGAATTTCATTCCTCTGTATCTCAGATATCTGTCATCATCGGCTGGTCGAGAAAGAAGGTCGTCGATCACATCAAGCGCGGTCATCATTGCCTCCACGGTAATTGGATTCAGAACATCAAAGACTACGCGGTCATGCAGAGGAAGCTTGCGTTTCAGTCGCCGGTCGCGTGCCGGCCATTTCTGCTCATCCCTCATAAGACCGCAACTCCGAAGCATCACACCCGGTACCACCACTGTGGCTCCCCGATCATCACCAAAGAGATAGGAGAAAGGAAACTGTGAGGAGTCCGGATGAGTCTTGTGCGCACCCATCACCAGAGAGAATGCACCTATCTTGGCTCCCAACATTATATAAGAGAAAGAGGATGTCTTTACACCCCGCTCCAACACTCCCCAATGCACCGGACCTAACTTATACATGTGATTACTCTGGTTGGTGCCCGACCCGGCGTTCATGAAAGAGGTCTGCACTCCGATAAGGAGAGTGGATTTATGCATACTCACCGTATAAGGACCGGCAAATACCGCGCAAGCCTCGCCATTCTCCAGAGAACAATTGGCGAAGAAAAGGGAGTCGTGGGCTGTGAAGCCTTTCTCCAGAGAGGCTCCCTGCCCGATATAACAGTTGCGGACAATAGCACCGGAATCGAGGCGTCCATCCTCCACAATAAAATTATCAGCATCCACACCGGGGCCGACGAAAGCCAAAGCACGTCCCGGAGCGGCATTATTTATAATCATGCCGTTGCGCAGATTCAGGGCGCCGCTCACCACAACTTCCCGACCCACGCTGACATTGAACAGTGTCCCGCAATTCTCCACTATGGCATTCTCTCCGATTCCGACGAAAAATTTCTGACTTTCAAGATATTCTGATAGTATTGGGCGCAGATGATTCTCACTCCATTTAGGCTCGCGTGCCATTAGAAGCGCTATCTGGGCTGTAAGACCGGGAAATATGGTAACGGCTCTGGATCCGGTCTCATCCAGCACAGACACTTCGGTAGCAACTCCACACGCTGCTTCTTCTTCAAAAATTATACTCCCCACATTCTCAATGCGGGCACCTGATCCGATTTTACAATTCTTTAGACGAATTCCGATATTGCGGATAGTGACACCATCAGATATGTCACATTCGCTAATCACCGCATTGGATATTCCGCCCTCCTCTGACAGCAGACCAATACGGTTGGATCCTTCAAAAGTAACATTCCTGAAAAGGGAGAAGTCGGTCTGTGGATGGAATTTTATCATCGACCAATCGTTGCATCGACAGCCGTTTTTCTCCAGCAGCTCAATTTCACGCGCACCGGGATTTATATAAGTTGGTTCCATCATTAAGGGATTTTGTGATTGTTCTGTTTTATTGATTCTCCATTTCAAGATCATCATATTTCTGAAAGAGGAAATCGTTATATGGGAAGCGTTCGGAATGTATCTCCTTAGCTTTCTCATATAGTAGATCCTTGAGTTCGTCGATATTAATTTTTTCCTTTGCCGATATGAAAACGCAGTTATTATCCATCTTCGACATCCAGGTATTCTTGAATTCCTCGAGCGAGATATTCTCACGGGTACGGGGAGTGAGGTCGTCCTCATCCTTGGGAGTATATTTGAAAGCATCAATCTTATTGAATACCAGAATCATCGGTTTTGTGTTAGGACCGCACACATCGGCAAGGGTCTTATTCACCACCTCAATCTGCTCCTCGAAATTGGGATGGCTCACATCCACCACATGCACAAGAATATCTGCTTCTCTCACCTCATCAAGGGTTGACTTGAAGGAATTCACAAGATGAGTCGGCAGCTTGCGTATGAATCCTACGGTGTCGGTGAGAAGGAAGGGGAGATTGTCGATGATAACTTTGCGCACGGTAGTGTCGAGAGTGGCGAAAAGTTTATTTTCTGCGAATACATCGCTCTTGCTCAGAAGATTCATCAGAGTGGATTTGCCGGCGTTGGTATATCCCACGAGTGCCACGCGTGTGAGTTTGCCTCGATTCTTGCGTTGCACACTTTTCTGCTTGTCAATACTTTTAAGTTCCTCCTTTAGACGGGAAATCTTATCGAGGATGATACGACGGTCGGTCTCGATCTGTGTTTCACCCGGACCACGCATACCGATACCGCCTCGCTGGCGTTCGAGATGAGTCCACATTCTTGTGAGTCGGGGAAGCAGGTATTGATACTGCGCGAGTTCCACCTGTGTGCGGGCTGTGGCAGTCTGGGCTCGGTTGGCAAATATATCAAGGATGAGCGAGGTGCGGTCAAGAATCTTGACTTTGAGCTCATTCTCTATATTGAGCACCTGTTTCGAACTGAGGTCGTCATCGAAGATCACCAGTCCTATATCATGATCTTCCACATATTGCCTGATCTCCTCCAGTTTTCCCTTCCCAACGTATGTGCGCGGGTTGGGATAATCAAGTTTCTGGGTGAATCGCTTTTCAGTCACTGCTCCCGCAGTGTGGGCGAGAAACTCGAGCTCGTCAAGGTATTCATTGCATTTTGCCTCATTCTGCAATCTTGTGGCAAGTCCGACAAGGACCGCTCTTTCGTTGGCCTCTTTATTTATTATATTGTCTTCAATCATGGAGTAAGTAATTTCTACGTCGTTGAGTCACCAAGACTCATATATAATATAATTATAAAACAAAGATAATCCAATTATGTTAAAAATCCAAGGAAAAAGGAGGAGTGAGATATGATAAAATTAAAAGGCGATGTGTGGTAATCCCGACCGACACATCGCCTGTTTAATTCCTTACGGTGAAAAGTTTATTTCTTCTTCACTTTATTATATTTAGCGTTGAGTCCTTCCACAATCTCATCCGTGATATCAAGGTCGGGATTGATATAGAGGGTGGCATTCTTAAGCAGGATAGCATCATATCCGCGTGTTGTGTTGTATTCCTTTACGAAAGCGGAGATAGAATCGTTTACCGCCTGCTGTGCCTGCATGGCCGAAGTCTCGAAATTGGTCTGGAGGGAAGTCATGTTTTTCTGTGCTTTCTCCTGGAGGCTTGCGAGACTCTTCTCATCCTGACGGTAGGAAGCCTCGGAGAGATAGCCGTTGTTTTGCATCTTTTTCTGCATGTTGGATGCAAAATTCTGGATTTCTGTCTGATGACGCTTCACCTGGCTTTCCATATTGGTCTGCATACGGATTATCTCCTCATTGTAGTCCTTGGCAAGGTTGTATTTGCTAAGTACGGTGTCGATATCCACATAACGGTAGTTGGGAAGCACGGTGGCATCGGTTTTCTTATCCCCTGATGCCTTTTGGGCGGCGACGGGTTTCTTAACGTCGGCCTTCTGGTCTTTACTGTCGTTGCAGGATACCGACATCAGACCTGAAACCAATATTGCCGCGGCAATAGTAAGTTTGAATCTTTTCATTATATTAAGTTGTGTTTTATCTTCTTTGGGGCTTTTAAAGCAGAGGAGGGAAGAGGGGAGAGATGCACGGAGAATGTGGAGGGACCATTTATGTTTTCTTATGCCCGTGATGGTGACATCCCCGAGATTTGACTCCCCAAAAAGGAATCATCAGCAAAAGTAATGATATTCCGAGAATAATCAGAGTCAAAATCAAAGTTTTCACTTATTTTAATACTTTTAAAGGTTTTATTGAGCTTTCGAAGCCTTATTCGAATACAAAATTACAAATAAAATTGATAAAAGCGCCTATTTATTAGGAATATTTTGTTAACTTTGAAGACTCGCAAATAAAATCAGGCAGGAGATTCGTACGCGAAAGTCTCCGAAATAGATGGATATGGCCCGCAAAAGAAATATACAACCTAAAATTCAAGATAAAGTAGTATGGAAGTAAAAGACCTTAAGCCGGAATTGATCTGGAAATGTTTTGATGAAGTGACCAAGATTCCGCGCCCTTCCTGCCATGAAGAGCAGATTAGAGAATTCCTTGTAAACTTCGCCAAGGAGCACGGAGTGGAAGTAAAGACCGATGAAGTGGGGAATGTAGTGATGAAGAAAGCCGCCACTCCCGGCCACGAGAATGCTCCGACAGTGATCCTTCAGGCCCACATGGATATGGTGGCCGAGAAGAACAGCGATGTGCAGCACGACTTCATGAAAGATCCGATCGATACATACGTTGACGGTGACTGGGTGCGTGCAAGAGGCACTACTCTGGGCGCCGACAATGGTATAGGAGTGGCTGCCGCTATGGCTGTGATGGTTGATAAGGATCTTGTGCATGGTCCGGTGGAGGCTCTCTTCACTGTCAATGAGGAAATAGGTCTCGAAGGCGCGCAAAATCTCGGCAAGGACATGATAAGCGGCACTATGCTTCTCAACCTTGATTCTGAAGATGACGGCGAGATATTTGTGGGATGTGCCGGTGGTATCGACACTACTGCCGAGTTCAGCTACAAACGCAGCTTCTCACCGGAACATTTCAAATATATGCGTGTGGCAGTGAGCGGATTGCTCGGTGGTCATAGCGGTGGTGACATTCATCTGGGTCGTGCCAACGCAAATAAGCTTATTGCACGTTTTATGTGGGAATGTTCTCAGAAATGGGATATCTGTCTGTGTTCCTTCGAAGGCGGCAATCTCCGCAATGCTATCCCGCGCGAGGCTAACGCTGTATTCGGAATCCATACTGACCATCATGAGGAGATGATGCGTCGCCTGCATAGCTATGTGAAGGAAATCAAGAAAGAATATGAGGGCGTGGAGCCGGCCATGAAGCTGGATATAACTGAAATCGATCGTCCTGAATATTGTATGGATTCGGAGACATCGCTCGCTTTGGTGCGTGCCGTATTCTCTGCTCCTCATGGAGTTATCTCCATGAGCCGTGACATAGAAGGTCTTGTGGAGACATCCACCAACCTCGCTTCAGTGAAGATGCCTGAAGAAGGGAAAGTGATTGTAACCACCTCCCAGCGCTCTTCAGTGGAGAGCCGCAAGGAGGATATAGCCGGTCAGGTTGAGGCTCATTTTCAGCTTGCCGGAGCTAAGGTGACCCACAGCGACGGATATCCCGGATGGGCTCCTAACATGAAATCTCCCATCATGAAGATTTCAGCAGACGCATACGAGGAACTGTTCGGTGTCAAACCTGCCATCAAGGCTATCCACGCCGGGCTTGAGTGTGGCCTGTTCCTTGCAAAATATCCCAATCTTGATATGGTGAGCTTCGGCCCGACCATGACCGGTGTCCATTCACCCGACGAGCAATTGCTAATCCCCACTGTGGATAAATTCTGGAAACACCTCTGCAAGGTGCTTGAAAAAGTTGCTGCGTTATGAGGCGCTGTGTGACAACCTTGGCAATCCTTTTGTCTCTCTTGGCCGGAGCGGGAATAAGTTTTGGCAAGACAACGGAGAATAAGGAAACTCCAGAAATGGTGAAAACCGGGTTGGAGACCCTCCCGGCGGAAGATGCTAAGACGCGCTACACAACACTCACTGAGGCCGACTTCCGGAAAGTGGCTTCCCGGTTAGGGGTGGAGGTTGCTGCCATCAAAGCTGTTGTGGTGATAGAGGCCGGACCTAAAATGGAAGGTTTCTGGGCTCCCGGTGTGCCGGTGATGAATTTCGACCAGTCGATGTATAACAAATATAAGTCGAAGGCCACCTCAAAAGGGAATCCTTCCGAGAAAGTTCCCACAGGATTAAGCGGATATGCCCTTAAGGAATGGACGCAACTTGTGGCGGCACGCAAGGTCACTGTCGATGGTGCCAATATGGGTGCGTTCTGGGGAATGTTTCAGATCGGTGGTTTCAACTATAAGCTCTGTGGATGTCAGAGTGTGGCTGAATTTGTAAAGTTGATGTCATATTCCGAACTGGAGCAGCTCGAACTTTTCGCCACATTCATCATTAACAGCGGGATGGTGAACGATCTAAAGAACAAGAACTGGTCTAATTTCGCCCGTCGATATAACGGGGCGAGCTATGCCAAGCGAGGTTACCACACAAAGATGGCTGATGCCTATAAGAAATTCAAAGGAAAATAGATTTAACCGTCACTTCGCGCCCTGCTCAAGAAGGGCGCGAAGTGTTTAATCACATTAATTTTATGAAAATCACAGATTTGAATCCTAAATTGATTTGGGAATGTTTTGATGAGATAACCAAAGTGCCTCGTCCCACCCATCATCTCGACAAGATGCGCGAGTTTCTCGTGGGTTGGGCCGAGCGCCATAATATATCGGTTGCTACCGATGAAGTAGGGAATGTGGTGATGCGTAAACCCGCCACTCCGGGCCATGAAGGCGCGCCGACAGTGATCCTTCAGGGGCATCAGGATATGGTGGCTGAGAAACTTCCCGATTCCAAGCATGACTTTATGAACGACCCTATCGAAACCATAGTGGATGGTGAATGGGTAAGAGCCAACGGCACCACCCTCGGTGCTGACAACGGCATGGGATGTGCGGCAGCCATGGCAGTGCTTCTCGACGATACTTTGGTGCATGGTCCTGTGGAATGTCTTTTCACCGTAGATGAGGAGCAGGGTCTTATCGGAGCCAATGGCTTGCAGCCCGGATTCGTGACCGGCGAGATTCTTCTCAACCTTGATTCCGAGGAGATGGGACAGCTTGTGATAGGATGTGCAGGCGGAAAGGTGACTTTAGCCACAATCCCCTATACAAAGGTTGACGCTCCGGAAGGACTTATATATTATAAGGTGTCGCTCGGCGGTTTGAAAGGTGGACATTCAGGTATGGAGATTGCATTGGGACGTGCGAATGCCAACCAGCAGCTTGCCCGATTCCTCTGCTCGCTTTCCGATTGCATGGGCTTCGAGCTTGCCGAGATTTCAGGTGGCGGCCTTGCCAATGCTATACCCAGAGATGCTCACGCCGTGATCGGTCTGGCGGCCAAGGATGTGGAGAAGATGAAGGAGATGGCGGATAAGTTTAACAATACGCTTCATGCAGAATTCAAAGGTGTGGAAGAGGATTCGTTTTTCGTGCGTGTGGATCAGGCAGAGGAGGCGGAGACCGTAATTGATGCCAAGACAGCACATTCGCTGATTAAGGCTGTGTTCGCATGTCCTAACGGTGTGCAGGGTATGTCGCATGCCATAGAAGGCCTTGTGGAGACTTCGTGTAATCTTGCATCTGTGAAGATGACTGAGGATGACAAGATATTGGTGACAGTGCATCAACGTTCATCGGTAGATTCGCGCCGCGATGAGATTGCCGACAGGATAAAGGCCTTGTTTAGTCTGATAGGTGCTACAGTGGTTTTCGACGACGCATACGTAGGCTGGGCACCCAATCCTGACTCACCCGTTTTGAAAGTGGCCGTGGAAAGCTATCGCGACATATTCCATGCCGATCCTAAAGTGGAGGCGCTCCATGCCGGTCTTGAGTGTGGACTGTTCCTTGAAAAGATGCCCGCTCTCGATATGGTGAGCTTCGGGCCTACATTGAAGGATATACATTCACCAAGCGAGAAAGCCAACATCAAGTCGGTGGAGGAATTCTGGAAACTTCTCACTGAGATTCTTCGTCGGCTGGCATGACAATTCCCGGCGGAATGACAGATAATGAAGGTTCGTATCCCGGGAATGCGAACCTTTTTTAGAATCAGAGCGTTGAAACAATGTAATATAACAATAGAAAACAATGCTTGAATATATATCAGTGGGAGTATTTATCGACGGTGGCTATTACGCCAAGATAAATCGAGCGTTGAAGGCGCAGGATCGATCGATAATACGTGTGAGATCGCTGTTCGACTATATATGTGCGCGACTCTCGATGGAGGAGGGTGTGCATGTTTCAGACTGTCAGATCACGGAGGCCCATTATTTCAGAGGACGATTCCGAGTGAAAGAAGCCTACGACAAACATCTCCTTTATAATGAAAGGAAGTTTGAAGATACTCTTATCGAAAATGATGTGATATTCCATTATAAGCATCTTCGGGAGGTGGAGCGTGACGGTCAGACCGAAGTGGTGGAGAAAGGTGTGGATGTATGGTTCGCTCTCGAAGCCTATGAACTTGCCACATTCCGAAAGTTCGACTATGTGGTATTGATCACCGGTGATGCCGACCATGAGATGCTTGTAAGGAAATTGAAAGCCCTCAAGATAAAGACTGTGCTCCTCACATGGAATCTCACCGATGTGGATGCCACTTCATCTCTACTTAGGGAGGAGGCAGGACATCATTGGGAACTATCCGATATCATAGAGGAGTCTCCCTATCTCAAAAAGCAGTTGCTTTATAAATTGCGCGAACCGGCGGTGACACCGTTAGGTGATGATTTTTAAATATATACCTGCCGAGGGTGGAGAATTCTTCTTCTTTGCTTCCGGCTGCAAAATAATAAAATGTTTGATTAGAAAAAATGATATTATGAAAAAACTGATGACAATTCTGACAGCTTTCTTATGTGTGATTCTTTCTTCATGCGGAGGAAGCAAAGCCGTTGATCCTAAAGATGTGGCAGAGAAACTGTCTGCCGGAGAACCACTTACCGAACAGGATTATACCGCGATGATAGATTATTGTGCGGATTATGCGCAGAAAGCTCAGCCTTTCTTTGATGTGCTGAACAGCGGAGTAGATACCACTTCCAAAGAATATGCCGACGCCACAAATTCATTGGCCGACATGGAGTCGAAAGCCGTATATCTCGACGCTTTCCGCAATGCAATCCGCAATGCCACTCCCGAACAGCTTGGAGAGGAAAACGTGAGATTGATAGAGAAATCCTCTAAGCTCGAGGCATTTCCTCTTCCCGGTGTGCCCGACTCCACTCTAATGAATCCTGATGTGGTAGGCGATATCGTGGATATGCCATCTTCCGATTCTTCAGGTGTGATAGCTGATGGTGATGGAGAAGTGGTGCTGGCCAAATAAGTAAAAAGGAAATAAAGAATAAATAGTTATAGACAACATGATAACGGGGTCTTCCGGATAAGGAAGACTCCGTTTTTTGATTAGAAATAAGGGCGTTTGAAGAGAATTGATCATGGTGAAAGTGCAAAAATTGATTATTTGAGCATATAAAAATTGGAATTATTAAATAATAAAGGTAATTTTGCGTTATATTAAAGCATTATTGCCCTTACGCGACCCTGAAAGACTGGGATTTTGTGAAAGGCAAAGACGGACAGACCTAACCTGCCGCCATCATTATTATTCATTCTTTTAAGATATGTGTGGAATTGTAGGATACATCGGAAACGGAAATGTTTACGATATACTGATTAAAGGACTTCATCGTCTGGAATACCGTGGATACGACAGTGCCGGAATTGCGCTCGAAGGATCCGATGGAAAACTGAAAGTATATAAAGCCAAAGGAAAAGTAAGCAATCTTGAGGATTATTGCAAGGAGAAATCGATCGATGCTTGCGCAGGTATCGCCCATACCCGCTGGGCCACTCATGGCGAACCTTCCGACAGCAATGCCCATCCCCATTACAGTGAGGATGGTAATCTCGCCCTTGTGCACAACGGCACAATAGAGAATTATAAGATTCTCAAGGATGCATTGATTCAACATGGCTGTAAGTTTCATTCGGAGACCGATACCGAAGTGCTCGTGCAGCTTATCGAATATATCAAGGTGAAAAACAACTGTTCGCTTGTTGATGCCGTAAGAGAAGCACTCAATCAAGTGGTGGGAGCCTATGCCATCGCGGTTCTGGAAAAAGATCATCCCGACACAATAGTGGCGGCCCGTCAAAGCAGCCCGCTTGTGATCGGAATCGGGGACGATGAGACATTCCTTGCTTCTGATGCCACTCCCTTCGTGGAATATACGAAAGATGTGGTATATTTAAAGGATGAGGAAATCGCCGTGATAAAAAAAGGAGAGCCGTTAAAACTTCTCAATCTCGACAACAGTGAGAGCAAGATTGATGTCAAAACTCTCGAACTATCCATCTCCCAGCTTGAGAAGGGTGGCTTCCCGCATTTCATGCTTAAGGAAATCTTTGAGCAGCCCTCAACTCTTCAGGCTTGTATTCGTGGACGTGTTGTGGAAGGAGGACGCCGTATTCATGTCAACGGTATTAACGACCATAAGGATAAATTCCTTAACGCCAAGAGAATCGTGATCGTGGCATGCGGCACATCCTGGCATGCGGCTCTGTTGGGCAAATATCTGATTCAGGATATGTGTAAGATTCCCGTGGAAGTGGAATATGCCAGTGAGTTCAGATATTCCAATCCCGTGCTCGATGAAAAGGATATAGTGATAGCAATCTCGCAGAGCGGTGAGACCGCCGATACCCTCGCTGCTGCCAAGATTGCAAGGAAGATGGGTGCGTTCGTGTTCGGAATCTCCAACTCCGTGGGGTCGTCCATTCCGCGTGAGACCGATAGCGGAACATATATCCATGTAGGACCGGAGATTGGAGTGGCCTCCACAAAGGCATTCACCGGACAGGTGATGGTCCTCACTCTTCTCGCTCTCGGTATCGCTCAGCTTAGAGGCACCATGGAGCAGGACAAGATAGCTGAGATAGGGGAGGAGGTATTGAAGATTCCGCAATATGTGGAGAAAGTTCTACAGCTCAATGAAACTATTGAGCGTCTTTCGCTCATATATACTTATGCACGCAATTTCCTTTATCTCGGCCGTGGCTACAGTTATCCGGTGGCGCTCGAAGGAGCATTAAAGCTGAAAGAGATATCATATATACATGCCGAAGGATATCCTGCGGCTGAGATGAAGCATGGTCCCATCGCTCTTATCGATGAAGAGATGCCATCGGTGATCATAGCGCCCAACGACCATCTGTATGAGAAGATCGTGAGCAATGTGCAGCAGGTGAAAGCACGTGGTGGAAATATCATCGCGATAGTAACCGAGGGAGACACGGTGATCCGCAATATAGCAGATCATGTGCTTGAGGTGCCGTCGCTTCCGGAATGTCTCACCCCGATCATCACCTCCATCCCGTTGCAGCTCCTGTCGTATTATATCGCGGTCAACAAGGGAAAAGATGTGGATATGCCCCGCAATCTTGCCAAATCTGTGACTGTGGAATAAAATAAAAAAATTATCCTTAGATTTGTCTCATTTATAATCCACTGATTTATAATAAGGTGGATGATTGTGATAAAAATAAGGATAATTTTTTTGAAATTTTTTTATCGAAATATTTTGTGGATTAAGAAAATTGTTATAACTTTGCACTCGGATTCGGTTAAGCACTGCTACTGAAAAGTGATGCAGGAGACTTACTGAATTGAGCAAGCCTCTTTAGCTCAGTTGGCCAGAGCACGTGATTTGTAATCTCGGGGTCGTTGGTTCGAATCCGACAAGAGGCTCAAAAAGGGCGAATACCAGAGTGGCCAAATGGGGCAGACTGTAAATCTGCTGG
>CAMWUJ010000023.1 GCA_947177405.1 uncultured Porphyromonadaceae bacterium
GTGGTCCCACTTGGGCTTGAACCAAGGACTCCCTGATTATGAGTCAGGTGCTCTGACCAACTGAGCTATAGGACCGGGAGCAAAAGGAATTATTTTGATAATTCTTTTTAATGGGCGTTTAGCCCCTCTTTTGCTTTGCGACTACAAAGTTACATTGTTTAGCTCAATTTTCCAAATTATTTTGGATTTTTTTACTTTTTAATTTCTCTTTTATATATTTACGGATTGCTTCTCTTTGATATCTTGATCGAGAATCTCCTTTATTGATTCGGGCTTATCCTTGTGTGGTGAGAATTCGTCCTTGCCCTTCTATGGTCACTTTCTCGGTGTGAGCCGGAATAAGGAGGGTGTGGCCGGCGCGGATACTCTCTTCTCCGTCTCTGCATTTCACTGTCACCTCTCCTTTGAGACAGATTATGATTGTAAATGAATCGCGGGTAGGGAGGAATTCCCTACGTGGATTAATGGTATATAGACATGTGGTGAAATGATCGCACCTGAGCAGTTCCTTTTCTTCTTCCCGGGACCCCACATGGAGCAGTCGGTAAGAGTCGCTCACTGAGAAATCAATTGCCTCGCGAGCCTCTTCGGTATGGAGTTGTCGGGGTTTACCATCAGCGTCTTTTCTTCCATAGTCGTAAATGCGATAGGTGATATCGCTCGACTCCTGAATTTCGACAAGAAGGTTGCCGGGTCCAATCGAGTGAATACGGCCCGGAGGGAGAAAATAGACATCACCTTCCTTGGATTCATGATATGATAGAGCTTCCATCACGGTGCCTTCCTTGATGCGGTTGAAAAGGGAGTCGGCATCAAGAGGTTCCTTAAGTCCGATATGAATTCCGGCTCCGGGATCACTGTCGATTACATACCATAGTTCGGCTTTTCCGAGTGAGTCGTGACGACGGAGGGCAAGTTCATCATCAGGATGCACTTGCACTGAGAGCTGTTCTTTGGCATCAATGAATTTTACAAGAAGAGGAAACTTCCCTCCATATTTCCGGCTCACTCTCTCTCCAAGAAGTTGCTCTCCGAATCTATCCACGAGATCGCCGAGGGTCATCCCGGCATATTCCCCTTTTTCCACCACCGATTGCTGTCCGGGTAAAGCGGAGACTTCCCAACTCTCTCCTATATCGGAGCCGGAGTCGGGTACCCCTTTATACTCGCAGATTCTTTTTCCTCCCCATATCACGTGTTTGAAATATGGTCGGAATACAATCGGTTTATGCAGAATCATTCTATCAGTATCTTTTTTCTGCTTCTTCAAAGATTTCGTGAGGAGTTAGGATTTCAAGGGCGCGTGCGGCGCGTTTTGTGCCTGTGAGATATGCTATGCGGTCGTGTTCTCCGATTTTCCCATCATCCACGATCTGGCGTACTGTTTTTGCCGAATGACCCGGTATATAATCGTGGGCGTCAGGAGCATAATAGGCCATCACGCCATAGCTGAGCGAGAGCCAATGGAGCACGTTGCGGTTATGGCAGATCGCAAAGGTGGGGTTGCTTCCTCTGAATGATGCGATGAAGCGGGCTGAAACTCCTCGATATGCATCGGTGAAGATAGCTTTGGTTCCCACTTTGTTTTCCGACATTACAGCTTCATGAGCAAGGAAAGATGCTATCTTGGCATCGCGCAAGGGAGGCACTTCCATTTTCTGGCGTAGGGATGTCTCTACCTCTCGGGCCACGCTTGTCATGATCTTCACGGCTTCCACCGGATATTTGCCGTATGCTGTCTCTCCGGAAAGCATCATGGCGTCGGCACGCTGATACACGGCGTTGGCCACATCAGAAATCTCCGCACGTGTGGGGCGCGGATGCTCAATCATGGTATGGAGCATCTGGGTTGCAACGATTACGGGCTTATGAGCGGTGATGCATTTGTTTATCATCATGGTCTGTATGCCCGGAATCTTTTCGGCCGGCACTTCTATGCCGAGGTCTCCACGGGCCACCATTATGCCGTAGGATGCATTGAGAATCTCGTCAAAATTATCGATACCTTCCTGATTTTCGATTTTGGATATAATTTTAGTATCGGCGCTCAGAGAGTCAAGAATGTCTTGCACCTCTTTCACATCCGCAGCTGATCTGACAAAAGAATGAGCGATGAAATCCACTCCTAATTCCACGGCATAACCTATGTTTCGCCGGTCGCGTTCGGTTACAGCGGGAAGGTCTATACTGACTCCGGGAAGGTTTACGCTCTTTCTGGAACCGAGCTTGCCGTCGTTCTGAGCGGTGGCTCGTATGTGGGTGCCCTCTTTTTCAGTAACAAGAAATTCCATCTCCCCGTCATCGATAAGCAGACGGTCGCCCACCTTAATTACATCGGCGATCTTGGGGTAGTTGAGGAATATCTCCGTATTGGAGGTGAGACCATCCGGATTTCCGGTGATATCCACTACATCACCGGTGTGAAATTCCACATCTTCGCCGGTCACGGTAGGAGTGGTGCGCACTTCCGGACCTTTGGTGTCCATCATTATGCCGATGTGATCGGCGGCCTCGCGGGTGTTTTCCACAATCTTGCGGAAACCTTCATAGTCGAGGTGAGCCGAATTCATTCTTACCACATTCACGCCTGCTTTGGCAAGCGATTTGATAAAATCCGTGTCGCATCTTTTATCAGAAACGGTGGCGACGATTTTTGTGAATTTCTTCATTGTCTATCTTGAGTTGGAATTTCTTTTGGCTCCCGGCAAAGGAGGGGAGTGCTGTCCTTGCCGAAGAGATATGCAAATTTAATCCAATATTCATAAAATGCCAAATAAAACAACAAAAAAGATACGGCGACCGTGATCCCCGTATCTTGAGTGTGTTTCAGTTTTGATTTTTCTACATTTTTTCATTTGTCATAGACATGCGCACATGTGGTGAAATAGGCCTTCACCATTTTTTTGATAACTGTTTTCATAATGATTAGCAATTAATGAATAATTAATCCGGAACATTCTCTAATGTTCGCTTTTATGTTTGATATATGTTTATTGTTGGGTTGTCATCAAATAAATTATAGGGAAGAGTGATGGCTAAGTGCTCTCAGTAATCACTCTTCGCTTAATAAATAACGTTATATTTTGCAAATTGTTGTTGCAAAACAATGTTGTAAAACATATTTTTTAATATCAATCCTCCCTTATTTCAGGGTTAAGAAGTGAAAATTATATATTTCCGCAACTTATCAACAGGTTGTAAAAAAGTGAAAATTTTGGAAATTCCGATATAATAATTAATTTTGTGTTGATGTTTCCACAAGGCCAAGCCTAATAAAGTTAACAATGAAAGGCAGGCGATCGGTATTCAACATTAAAAAATCAATATTTCATATATGAAGAGAGCATTGATAACGGGTGTGACAGGTCAGGATGGATCCTATCTTGCCGAGTTTCTTTTGGAAAAAGGATATGATGTGCATGGTGTGATCAGGAGATCGTCGGTAGATTTTCGTGAGAGGATCGCACATCTTGAGGGGCATGAGAATTTTCATCTCCATTATGGCGACATGGGTGATTCCATGTCGATAATGCAGGTGATTTCCAAAGTTAGACCGGATGAGATTTATAATCTCGCCGCCCAGAGTCATGTGCAGGTGAGTTTCGACTGCCCGGAATTCACAGCTAATGTCGATGCCACTGGTGTGTTGCGCATCCTTGAGGCGGTGCGTCTATGCGGTCTCACCCATACATGTCGTATATATCAGGCATCTACCTCGGAGCTCTATGGTAAAGTGGAGGAAGTGCCCCAGAATGAGAATACCCCTTTCCATCCCTATTCTCCGTATGCCGTTGCAAAGCTTTATGGCTTCTGGATAGTGAAGGAATACCGTGAGGCCTATGGCATGTATTGTTGCTCCGGTATCCTTTTCAATCACGAAAGCGAGCGCCGTGGAGAGACCTTTGTAACTCGTAAGATCACCCTTGCGGCTGCCCGTATAGCACAGGGGAAACAGGAGAAGCTCTATCTGGGAAACCTCTCGTCGCTTCGCGACTGGGGATATGCCCGTGACTATGTGGAATGTATGTGGCTCATCCTCCAGCAGCCGGCCCCCGATGACTATGTGATAGCCACCGGAGAACAACATTCAGTGCGTGAGTTCTGTCTGCTCGCATTCCGCAGGGCCGGAATCGATCTCCGTTTCGAGGGGGAAGGCGCCGACGAGAAGGGGATTGATATAAAGACAGGAAAAGTGTTGGTGGAGGTTTCGCCTGATTTCTATCGTCCCACAGATGTGGTTAATCTACTTGGCGACCCCACGAAGGCAAAAGAACAGCTTGGCTGGGATCCGGCTAAGAAAACAAGTTTCGAGGATCTGGTCAACCTTATGGTTGATGCAGATATGGCTAAAGTGGCTGTGGAGAAAGCCGGCGAGCATGTGAGAATGAATCTTGCTGAATACCTTGAGAAAGGAATAGTGAAATAATATTAATACTGTAGGAGAAGAATGAAGATATTGTTTCTTGACGCTGAGTTTGTAGATAATCAGGAAGTGATAGAATTGTCTATATGGAATCATGAAGGCATGGAAGTCTATCATAATTTCTTTCGTCCTGCAGAGATAAGAAAATGGCCTTTGTCGCAGGCAATCCATAATATATCACCGGAAGATGTTAAAGATTGCCGGTCGTTCGCATCCTGTCGGCCGGAGATACAATCCATCTTCGATCAGGCAGAATACGTGGTGGGCTTTGCCACCGGCGGAGATGTGGCCCATCTTGTGAAAAGCGGTATAAAAGGCTTCGAGCGTAAGCAGATCATAGATATAAAACATCTTTTCTGGCTATATGTAGGGATAGGGAAAGAGATAGATTTTTACGGTATTCCGGGTCTGTCGAAAGTGGCGGAAATGCTTGGAGTGGAATTTGGGGAGAAAGGTGCTCATTCCGCATCTGAAGATACATTGGTGACACTCAAATGCTTTAATGCACTGGCCGCCATGATTCCAGGAACGCCATATTCCGAACCTTCGGAGGAGACATTCCGGAAAACCATCGAATGTTTCAAGAAAGACTTTGCCGTGGCAAAGGAGGAATATGAGCGACGCAAAGCCCATGGATGGATCCATGTGTTCAAGGGAGAAGATGGTATATACAAGATAATATTCAAGAAGAAGGCTCCGGAACAATCCGAAACGCTTGTTGCCGGCATAGAGGTAGGAGATCTTTCGAAAGCCGAATCCGATGTGCTCAGCCGCTATCAGCGAAGGATGATTCAAGGCCACCGCACTCTCTTCAAACTCACAAAAAGCGACCTCAAATCTCTTATGGCCTATACAAATGAGTTCGGAAATGAGGAGGAGCACAATCTTAATAAGAAACTTCTCCAGCTGCGCAAGATGATGGGGAAATAGCAATAATTTTATCGAAAGAAGCCACTATTATATTGAATGAGTTTTGCTTCTAATCTTGCCGGATTTTTCTTGAAATGCTGAAGATTCCGGCTAACAGTGCGAACCCGAGAGCCACTCCGAGACATACATTAATAGAGATGCTGAAAGAAGTGACGGCAAATATGAGGGTCACCATTGTAGCTCCAAGAGTCTGACCCACAAGTCTTGCCGTGCCTTGCATCCCTCCGGCGCTTCCCGAGCGTTTCAGCGGAGTAGCCATCACCATCACGATGTTATTGGGAGTCTGGAACATCCCGAATCCCACACCGCACACAGCCATTCGCCAAGCTATCTGCCATGCCTCCACCCTCGTGGAAGGAAGGAGTAGGAGCAGCAACATTCCAATGGCATAGACGCCCATACCGGCAGCAGCAGTCTTTCCGGGATGATGACGTTCCACAAAGCGGGCCGCCAAAGGAGAGACCACCATTGTGGCCAACGACCAGGGAGTCATCAGCAATCCGGTGGCGATAGCTGAAAAGCCATAGCGATCGTGAAAAAGAAACGGCAGAGCAATCATAGCCACATTCTGGGCTATGAAACTTGCCACTGAAGTGCAGATGCAAAGCGAGAAGAGCCGGCTGCGGAAAAGATCGACAGGCAGAATAGGGTCGGGGATGCGCAGCTGACGTTTCACATATATCATTCCAGCCATCATTCCGACGCCTAAGAGTGTAAGCCCCATTCCTATTTCTCCACCACGTGAGAACAGCCCAAGGGCATAGAATATTAGCCCGAACACAATCATATTCTCCACTGCGCTTATCCAATCGAATTTTTTGCTTATCGCAGTAGCCGTTTTATAGCCGGGATTTCCCGGAAGTTTGGCCTTTCCTATGAAAAAGGCAGCTAAGCCGAAAGGGATATTGATAAGGAAAAGCCAGTGCCAGGAGGAAAGGGAAAGTATCACACCGGCGAGCGTGGGTCCCGCAGCGGTGGATATGGCAATAACCATGGCATTGAGAGCCAACCCTCTTCCTAACACCTCACGAGGATAAATCAGTCGTGTCAGAGCGATGTTCACCCCCATCACTGCCGCCGCGCCGATCCCCTGGAATGCCCGTGCTATCAGCACTGAAGTGAAAGAAGATCCGGCAGCGCAAGCCAAGGATGAAATGGTAAAGATCAGAGTGCCGGCCACGAATACCTTCCGGTAGCTATATCGGTCACCGATAGCAGCCATCGGCAGCAGGAGCATGGTGATCACAAGCTGATAGATAGTGATGAGCCAAACGGAAAGTGAGTCGGAGACAGCGAGTTCGGAAGCGAGCACCGGGAGAGCCACATTCATCACCGTGCCATCAATCACGGTCATCATCAATACCATCAGCACCGCGAAAATAGCCGGATATTTGCGGAGGGAAAGAGAAGCGGCAGGAATACTCATACGTGTTTGATGGATTTAACCCTCATTATAGATTTGAGAATTTCTTTATTCATTTTTTGCGTAAAGTACAGAAGAGTGTTTATTGATAATAGTGGCAAATTTAATTTATTTTTCTATATAATCAAAGAATTTTCCATCTTTTATACATTGACTGCAGGTAAAAAATATGGAGTTTATCAATTAGAGGAAATGATGAGAATCGGTAGTGTTTCACAGAGTGTGTCTGAGGGGAGTCTGTCTCAGACACACTCTGTGAAACACTACCATACATCCTGACAATAATGCCTCTGAAAGTGCCATAAGAACAGTTAAGATAAATCTTCAATGTGTCGGGACAGTTCAAGTCTATGGAAGGTGCTGAAGCGTATGCCAATCTGCATCCGCCAACTCAGACTACACGCAAAAATGGGGAGGATTTGTTCTTTGCATTACAAACTGTAGCTCGCCATATGGGTGAGTGATGCATGATGTTGTCTTCATCTATCTGTTGGTCGTTAGGTATCTCTCGATCCAAATCCGCATAATCAGAATAGTTATCTAATGAAACTTTACTATTTTTGCTTTGGGAGAACAAATCGTTACATTATCAGGAACATCCTCTACCACAATGGCATTAGCTCCGATATTGACATTATTACCTACAGATATGGGCCCTATTACTATTGCTCCGACTCCTATTCTGACATTATTTCCTATAATAGGATTCCCATGTTCAGTCCAACCTATAGTTGCTCTTTGATTAATCCATAAGTTTTCACCAATGGATTTAGCATTTATATCTGTTGCAGTACCATGTTGTATTACTAATCCGCCTCCGATATTAGAGGATTTAGTGGCCATATTAAAGGGCCTTTCTTTTGGTAGCAGCCATTGGATTAACCCGCTAATTACTCCTAATCTTAAATAATATATGTTACGGAAGCATTTTTCCGTGGCAAGTAGAACAATTAGCTTGGGAATGATTTGCGAGTGACTGTTATCGTGGAAAATAACTGTCCAATTTCGTAAAATGTCTTGATGTAATTTAATTTTATCTTTTTTCTTTATTATAAAGAGACTCCATGAAATTAAGACAATTGGGAGGATGTTGCGAATAAACAATATGGTATTTCTAAATCCATATTTACCTATGAGACAGTTTAATAATATTTTCATTCGAAAAACATTTCGTTGTGAAGCGTTGAAAAATCAGCATTTCGAGTTCATAAATTAATGTCATGGAGACATGACAGGAGAGGAAGGAGAAATAATCTATTGTGATGATTGGGATTGGGACGAGGAAAAGATTGAGAACGGATGGGGATTATTTCTTAGACAATTTTGTTTTTAGAGAATCAAGAGTGAATAAGATTGGAAATTCAAGTAGGATATAATAAAGGCGCTTGAACAGCCCTCTCTCTTTATATAATCGATAGAAGGCACGGAGATTATATTTATTAATCCATTCCGGATAATAATTTATACCTTTCGAGGTCTGATGCAGGAATCCGCCGCAAGTAAAAGCGATTCCCTGATACCCTGCCTTCTTCAGGTCGAGGGCGAAATTCTCCTGGAGGGCCATCCCCATTCCAATAATTGTGAAATCGGGATTTGTTTGAAGAATTTGTTGGATTGTGTCATGACGCTCCTCTTCAGTTTGAAAATAACCGTTGCGGAAACCAATTATATTCATTCCTGGGTAATTTGAACGGATTTGCTTTACGGTCTCTTCAATTTCCTCTTGGCGAGCGCCAACAAAAAAAATAGTTTCGTCATTCTGATTTAGACGATTGAAAAGATCGGGAGCCATTCCTGTCATATCGAAACTGAGGCGAGGAATTTTATGCCCCCAAAACCAACCTATAAATTTGACCATCAAGATTCCATCTACAAAGAGGCCATCCATATCATTATAAAGGTCACTGTTGTTTCTTACCAAATGATATGAATAGGGATTTACACAGGTATGAATCCTCCCTTTCTCCGAAAAGGTAGCATCCGGATATCTTTGTGCAGATCGGACAATAGCATCAACGAAATCTTTGTTGTTCATTCAGTTTGTTGCTGTCGGAGACAGGGATTACATCTTAGACGGTAAAAAATAATAATATTGAATTGCAAAATTAGGGATTGTCTTTGAACGCTATATAAGCAGGCATGTCCCACGAAGCAATTTGAATTCAAAGTTAATAAAAAAAATAAGAGCTACAAAATTGAATGAGGAAATTATCACATTGATAAAGTGGACCCGGCAAAATATTGCGGTATGACAAATCATGGCTAAGAGTTATCCCCGGAATTTATCAGACTACTAAAAAAATCCACATATTTTTTTTTAAATAGTTTAAAATTAAATGTGTTGAATTTATTTCTACTCTTGACTCCTAATTCTTTTACAGTTTCAGGTGAAAGAGAGTTGAGGGAATTTAGTTTGTCGGTAAGTTCATCCCAGGAATCCACTATGTATCCATTTACATTGTCTTCAACTATTTCGCAGTTTCCTCCCACATTATTACATATGATAGGAGTCCCGGTCATAGTGGATTCAATAAGGGCAATGGAAAGGCCCTCATGTTTAGAGAAAAGCATCGTGAAGTCTGAATCGCGCATAAGGTGAGGGATATCTTCACGAAATCCCAATACCTGAAACTGATTGTCGTCCCTGCATTTCTCTTTCAGCTCCTTTAAAAGAGGTCCTGTGCCGGCAAATATAATTTTTATCTCCGGATTAAGTTTACCTCGGAGATGGTCCACTATTTCCAGTTGACGTTTCACTTCCGTCACTCCGGCCGGATATAAAATAGTGATTTTCCCCGGATTAAATGTTCGTTCTTTAGGAATATATTTATACTCTCTTACGCAGTTATGAATCTTATTAATATTATCAAGGGGAACTTTAAAATATTCAGTTAGATTCTTAATCCCTGAGTCGGATATGGCAATTATATTTTTAGGGAATAGAGATAATTTACGTTTACCATAAAGCAAATTATGATGGACATATATATAATCAATATCCAACCACGGAATTCGAGAAAGCACCCACATAAAAGGAAGCAGGATCCTTTGATGGATAATAACAACGGAATGTCTTAATATTAGAGGATTCTTTAGTCTTCTATATTCAGTTTTCTTAATATTGAGATTAGGATGCAGCCGTTTAAAAGGGATAGTACCGATAATAAGGGGATTGAAATCCTCTTTCAAAGCTTCATGGATATCCATCACCACTCGTTGGATTCCTGTGACCCGATAGAGGTCAGTGTTCAATTGAAATATCTTTTTGGGACGCATTGTCAATCGGGATAATAAGTGTTTATAGATTAGGTGAAGCAGATTTAAAACGAATTATTTTGGCAGGATTTCCTGCCACAACGCAATCAGAAGGTATATCCTTGGTTACCACCGAACCGGCTCCGATGGTTACATTGTCTCCTATTTTTACGGGATTCATGATCACAGTTCCTGCCCCTATATATACATTATCTCCAATATAGGAGTCTGATATATCGGCATCGGGATGTTTTTTCCCTATTAATACCATAGGGAGAATAGTCAGGTTTTTACCTATTCTATTGATAGAATCAATTCTTCGGTAGCCATGATGGACAATATGGAGACCGGGCCCTACGCAATTAGGCAGGATAAAGAGCTGATGTTTGAGATTCATACGTCTCCATTTAAGGAAATGCCAGAGATAAAGGAATTTATCCCATGGTTTTTGTTTTTTATTAGTGTAGAATTCCAGATACCTGAGATTTCGCACATACGCGTACATTGTGCCATTCTCGCTCCATGAGAACTTGGAAAGAAAGGGATATTGAAAATTGAATGTTTCCCGATCCTGCTTAAGCCACTCTTTAAGAATCTTTCTGGTTGTTATCATGTGTGCTTATGGATTATTCTTTTCTAATGTCGAATATATTTCGAGTAATCGTTCTCTCTGGGCTGTGTCTGAATATACAGTCTCATAAATGTGATGCATCAATGTTTTGATTGCCGATAATTGCTGATGATTTAGTGAAAATAAATTTTCGAGAATATGAGAAAGTGCTTTGCAATCCCCCGCTTTGAAAAGAAGGGTATAATCATCTCCTAAAATCTCTTTAAAGAATGTCACATCGGAAGCAATGGTCGGGGTTCTGAAGAAAGTGGACACTGAAAGGACTCCCGATTGTGTGGCAGAGAGATAAGGATATACCACAACAGCTGCATTACGGTATAAGGCAGCTATTTCCTTATCATCTATATATCGGTTGATTGTCACAATCCGACTATCCGATTGTGAATATCCCAATTCTCCTTTCCCGGCAATCACTAATTTTACATCTTGAGGAAGATTGGCCGATATGAAGGCATCTATAAGGTTTTCAACTCCTTTATACGCTTCAATCCTTCCGAAAAAAAGTATATATCCTTTTTCACCCTTTAATTCCGGAACACTTTCTCTGCCTCCAGCTATGTTGGGAGTGATAAGAGTAGGAAACTTCGCGTAGAAATGATTCTTTTCAGGATATTTTTCTTTTTGCAAAGTCATTTGTTCAAGACTGTTGGTGATCAAGGAGCTTGATGAGCGGATGCTTTTAAAAAGTCTTTTGTAGATGGATTTTATCCGCCATTCCTTAAAAAAAGATTTCTTCACCTCATGCGGAAAAAGGTCATGGACAGTAAAAAGAAGGGTGAAATGCCTGTCAAGACTTTTTATCAGTCCATTATCAGTGCAGCCTGTTAAATCGTGAATTATTGAGATTCCCTCCTCATTGCAATATTTTATGATCTCCTTTCTATAGGGAGATCGTTCTCTCCATATGGTCTCTATCAAAGTTCTGAACTTGTTGACATGGGTATCGGTTTTAATCAATCCCTTGTCAAGAAGATCAGGGCGGATGTTATCATGATAGTATCTATCCGGTCCTTCAATGAGGAAAAACCTGATGTTGTCGCATGGTTTGAATGAATTGACGATGGAAACCACATATGGTCCCATTCCGGCATAGGAATGAAATGCCAATAACAAAACTGTCGGAGAAGAAACCGTTAATTGTTGTGTCATGTCATGTGTGGTTTTATCGTAGTTTGCAAAGATAATAAAAAAGAAGTGTCACCATATCTTTAATAGAAAGAAATTTATGATTTCTTTTTATTTCCCCCAAGGGGAATTTTATATAATTGAATGAAAAGGGATAGGGAAGAAAGGGTTCTGGATTACATTTCATATAGCTTTTTATGAAAGCTATATTATTTATTAAGGATTTCAATTTCCTGACAAGAATTGGTCGCGATACATCCGGAGTGATATTTTGATGGCTGGCCCTCCATATCACACCACAATTCTTGCCTTGAATGGTAATTATTCCCTTAGGATTGGAGGCAGCCATCTTTATCCAGGTTGTGAAATCGCTTCCCCAGGCAAGATCAAATGATTCAAAACCATTTACACGTTTATAAATATCTCTTGAAAAAATAAATTCTACTACGAATGAAGTCAGTTGTCCTCTAAATTTCATGTCGAGGTATTCACCTGCTGTTAATTGTTGGGGAAAGGGTGGGAAAGAAGTGATTTTTCCACCATTATGCTCATCCAGACAAGAAATATTAAAATGGAATAATTCTCCTTCAGGATTTTCTTCTAATGTGCCGTAAAAATGATGCACACATTCCGGCTCCATTAAATCATCATCGCTAAACAGCCATATATACTGCTCACCACGAGATAAATCGATGCATCTATGCCATTGTGCGGTGAGATTCTTGCCTCCTAAGTTGGTTTTGAATCTATGATATTTGATATCAATTCTATCATCATATTTTTCAATGATATCACGAAGATTGGAGGGAGAGGCATCGTCGCCTATATAGACGGTGAATCTCTTGTCGGTTTGAGAGGCGATGGAGTTGAGAGCGTCGTTAAGATAGGAAGGCTTATAAGCAGGGATGATGATAGCAAGTTTGTTCATGATTCCATTTTTATTTCATTAATCGAAATTAATCATTCTCAGAGGAAAGATTATCTATATTCCCGTTGTGGTCATTACCATTGATGTTGATATCTCCTATATAGGCTTGTCTTGATTTAGGGCTATATTGTTCAGCATATTCCGTTTCCGCGGCAGATTTCATATAAATACCGGCAAAAATGAAAGTAATTATAGCACTTCCAAGTTCTCCTGTCATATTCCCATAGCAGATGAAGGCCACCAAAGTTGCGATTCCAAATGAAGCATCTAAATTGGAATATTTCTTTAGCTTGGAAAGATACCGAAATAGGAGTATATAGAAAATACAATAGGCAAGAATGCCAATAATCCCTCTTTCAAGGAGCATGCGCATCATGACCCCTTCGAGTCCCAGCAGATTTCGTGCTTTCCCATGGAGAGAATAAAGACCATCTCCATTCTTATTATATCCCAAGTCATTTTCGAAGAATCTATATCCTCGCCCCAACCAGATATTTTTACGGGCATAATCATATGTAGTGAGATATTGGAGCGTTCTATCTTTAAGGGTGCTACTACCGCCTTTTTCCATTTTAGCTTCCGGATCAAACGCAGTCATGGTGACATCAACTGTTTTTTGAACTTTTGGTGAAAATGAATATGCCCCGATGATAGCTACGGCTCCCAATAAGATATACCATCCAAATCGGATGAGAGAATAATGAAAGAAGAAGAAGATTGCTAAGGATACACATGAGGTGACCATGACGGTGCGGCAGCCACAAAAAAATATTCCGAAAATTGCGCATCCAAGAGCAATATAGAATCTTCGAGTATCTAACAGATGATTGAATTTTGCATACATCATGAAAAGAAGCAACATAAGTGAGGCATAGCCGTAGTCGAAAGGATAAATAAATAGAGATACTATACGTTGCCTACTTTCATGATTTATAAACTGTGAACCGTTCTCAGACAATGAAAACAGAGCCACAGGATCTGTGCGAGTTATCAAACTTATCACTCCTACCCCTGTGATTATAAGAAGAGATAAATAGGAGATGCTTACAAAACTGAATAAATCATTTTCCTTTTGAAAATAGACAAAAATATAGGCAATTACATAATATTTAGCAATCAAGTCATTGACAAGAAAGCCAAATACTGTTACGGGATTGTTAATGTGCGGACTGGTGAAAATATGGATAATCGCCGCTGCAGTCATTATCCAAATAGTTGCAGGGAAAGGAGTGTTTCTAATATAAGAAAAAAATTCACGTGTATGTTTTAGCTCGGAAATAAAAAAGAATAGTATTACAATCTTTGATGCCGTTCCAAAACTAACGTATGAGAATGAGGCAAAATTAAGACAAAGTGTTGTAAATAGAATAATCTTCAATTTAGTTGCTCGGGGAGCAAAGAATGTGTAGAGACCTAAAAATAGGACTATAAGTGAAATTATTAGTTGCATTTCGATTGAATGATAAATTGATAGAGTTGAAGGGAGAGAGTTGGAATTAATGAATATCAAATTTATTCAAAGATTCAGTAAGAAACCCAATCGATTTTTCTCTAAGGAGCTTTAATTGTTTATCAATTAAATCCCAGTTAATTTTATTAAAGAGGGGAAGAGTATTTGATGAAAGAGATTCTTCCGTTATTATGCGGTCGGAAAGCTCAAGTTTATGGAGGAGGTCGTTCATCCTTGCGTCCTTATCGCCATTGATGCAAATAAATTCTTTGTGCAAAAGAATAGCAAATACAATAAGATGGAACGATGTGCCAATCACCCATTGTGCCTCGGCTATTTCCTTAAGAAATTCGGAGGGACCTAAAGGATAATGCATATTGTTTGCTCGCTCCGGAAAATATCCCATATCCTGTTTTAAGGGTAGATTGAGTATTTTCGCTATTTTACGAGCAATCTCTAATAAATCAGGATGTGTTCCGGGAGTGTAATAGTAAATGTATTCCTCCCTTTTATTAAGCTGTGGGAATTTATTATTGAAAAGGGGATGATATTGGTCAGCTTTGAGAAGAAGTGTAGGATCAAGTGCGACCACTATATCGTCTCTTGTAGTGATACGACTTAGATATTTCGAGGCAGATTCCTCCCTGACGCTTATAGCTGCCAATATGTTGAAATCCACCTTATTTATATATGGAGAAAGCGATGCAGGGTCGGGTCCCATCGAAGCAGCATAGGATATTAATCCTTTTTGGGTAGATAATCCATGGCCAAAATAGATGTCACAATGATCCATTGCAGATTGATTCCATATCTGGTCGCTGCCTAATATGATAACATCGTAATTTGTGCAGACACTTTTTACACTTGCCGGGTTGGTATGTATTTTTGATAGATTCAAGAAAGAATATGCAAACTCTTCAAAACGGCGTTTGGCAGCAAATTTTCTAAACTCTTTTCCGTGGGATAAAAGTATCCTCTTTATGTCTGATAGAAGAGGGCGTGGTTTTAAAATGGAGAATGGAGTGCGATACATCAGCTTCTGAGAGTAAGGCCGGAAATCTATTATCTCTACGTCATGACCAAGATTTTGTACCACAGTTTGTAGGGCAAAGGCTTGCAACATAGAACCGTAATTATATGCGGCATGAAATGTAAGAATTCCTATTCTCATATTGATACTTTTATTTTCTAAAATAATTTCTAAATTTTCTGTCAAAAACAGAGAGTTTAAAGGCTATGCTTACTCCCAGCATTTTTCTTAAAGTATTAAATAATTTGACTCGCCAGGAATATTTCGTGGGGTGTCTAAGCTGGGTGTTTCCTTCGATTGCCTCCTCTATGGGCCTTTCGAAAAGCGCCAAACTATCACATTTTCTTAGAAATTCTATCCCCTTTTTTGTGGAGGGCAGCACAAGTGAAATCCCTTTCTTATGAGGTGGAATTTCTGAAGAAGGGATTTTTTTCCCTAATCCCCAGAAATCACCGATTGTAATATCAGAGTAACGTTTCGGCTGAGCATACTTGCATGTATAGCAACTTTTTCGATAGGAGAATCCATTCAGGAATGTTGAATAGTACAAGTCTGAATCAGGATTTTGAAAATATGGAGATGATTTATATATAGTGGTTCCCTCAAAATCTTTTACCTTGATTTGAAAACCCTCTTCTGTGCGAAACTGCACTTTTTTTATCTCTTCTAAATTTATTCCTTTTCTCTTTAAATATTTTAAGAAGAACTTAGAAGAGGGCACACCGTGGCATATTAGCTCTACTGTGGTCAATTTGTCAATGTGCTTCCCCGCAATTCTTCGTGCGGCAGCACATTGACATGGCGTGCCGATGAAGAGCACATTCAGTCGGGTCACATCCTCTTTTAACGCAGTAAGAGCCGTCGATAAATCTGATTGCACATATTTGCTACCTTGCAGCTTCTCAATCTCCTCAATTTTATCAATTCTAATATGGCTTACTTCGCCTTGAGGAAGGGAGGCCGCTCCATAAACAATGAATCCCATTCTTAAAGCGGTTTGAGACATAGCCGCAGCTGCTCCTCCGGAGGATGAAGACTCGTAGATATTATAGTCGCAGTGTAAGGCCGCATAAGCTTTCTCCGGTAACTTGGGTGAGGTCGATGCCAAAGCGGGACAGACTTTTTCGCAGTTTTTGCAGTCGATACATTGCTTTGTATTGATACGAGGATATATGTGTCCAAATTCCCGAGTAATGGGCGAAATACATTTTACCGGGCATGCTGTCTCACATGCCAAGCATCCAGTGCAGATATCGTAATCACAAGTTCTAATCATGTCGCTCTTTTTAGACGTGAAACCACTATCTCTTTTATAAAGTCTTTTTCACTGCGTTTTAGGCCTACTCCCCACACTGCTATGGAAGTGGTGAATAATGTCATGCCTCCCATAATAAGTATATATATCCCTTTGTGGAGATGTGCAAAACTATTTTGCACACATAAGGGGATTATTAAACTCATCATTGAGACGGATATCACAGGAAGCAACACGGTTTTAATATAAAGACGAAGAGAAAAACCAATTAATTGTTTGCAGAAGGCTAAACGGGCTATGCCGGCCAAGACATTGAAAATAACATTTAGATAGAATATCGATTCAGGAGCCATTCTTAGTTTTAAGGCAACATAGGCTGCTGGAAGAATAAGAATTATAATAGTGCTCACTGAAATCTGATAATTCTTTATTCTTCCGGTTGCAGAGAGTGCAGTCATAAGCGGAGTCCCGAATAAGTTTCCCGAAAGTGCATCCACCAGGATAAGAATAATAAATAATGATGCGTATGGGGGGACCTTCTCAAGCCAGATAGCTAATACTTGAGATGAACACATTATAATAGGAAAGGCCATCACAAATAGAAGGAAAGAGGAGAATTTAATACCTCGGTAGGCAAGAATTTCCATTTCTTTCTCTTTTTGTGCAGCATAATTTTTAGTGATCTGAGGATTTAGGGCTGTCTGAAAGTTGCTGTTAAGATTGCTCACAGCTGCAGAGACTTGATCAGCTATGCCTTTGGCTGCGTTGAGTGCCGGGCCGAAGAATATATTTAAGAGAATTCCCATTCCTTGATTACGAATAAGCCAGGCGATGCTTCCGAACATATTCCATCCCGCAAATGACGACATCTCTTTCAGAAGTGGTTTATTATAAGATAGACGTAAAGAACATTCCTTAAACTTATAAGTCGCCGCTGTGATATATACCGTTGAGACAATTAGCTGCACAATCAAAAGGAAAACACCATATAAGGCAAGCCTATTCTTATCGAAAGTGACAATAAAAAAAGCAATTGCTAATTTAAGAATAGCTTCTATGATAGAAATGATAGCAAAATAGTTCATCTTTTCATGGGCGATAATTGCTGCATTGAAAGGAACACTCACAATGGTGAGCAGAAATGAAAGTAATGCAGTCTGATATATTATGTTCGCTCCATGAAGGCTTGTATAAGGAATATTAAGTTTACTATTCACAAACCATAACCCAATTGTCTCCCCTGCTACAAGAATGACAATGGCAATAATTAAATGAATCAGGAAAGAGGTACGGAAAATATTTTTGAGCTTTATATTTTCCTTATTCTCACCTCCCCTTCCTAATTCAAAATTCAGATAACGCTGGGTGCTTGAAATCATGGAGGAGTTGAGGAATCCAAATATACTGATCACACCCCCCACAACCATATAAACTCCATAGTCATCAATTCCAAGTGCTGATAATACTATTCGGGAAGTATATAAGCTCACGAGCATAATAAGAAGCATCCTGATATACAGGAAGCCGGTATTTTTTATTATGCGTTTGTTGGAATCTGTAGCCATGAGACATCTTTATTATCGATTTTCAAGTCTCTTGAATATGTCACCCACTTTCTCTCTCCATACATTCCAGTTTAAGCGTGATCTATACAGCTCCCTGCTCTCGGAGCTCATTCTCGCAAGTTCTCCGGAAAGATATGAATCTTTAATTCTCTCCCCAAAATCTTCTCCTGTCGAGCCTAATGGAAGCCTGTAGCCATTCACTTCGTTTATTACGTAATTTCCCGTGCCTCCCGTATCATGAGTGAATACAGGGAGACCATAGGCTGCCGCTTCTGCAAAAGCAATGCCGGCACATTCTGCAAGAGTCGGCAGAATTTCAGCATCGCATATTGAGAATATGGAATGTAGAAGTTTGAAATCATCTTTATTATTCTTATTCAGGAAACCATGGTTACTGACAAATGGAAGATCTGTATATTTTGTGGATAAATCCTTTATCCCAACGATATGTAAGGTTGTCGGTATTCCATTCTCATTCAACCATCTTGCTGCCGAGACAGCAATCTCGCCACCCTTGCGCTTCCAGTCCACACCAAGAAATAAGAGATTCAAAGTATCGCTCCCCTGGGCTTTTTTTTCATTGAAGAGAATATCCTTATCATCCACATTTGCTCCGAATTCTATGATATTCACTTTAGAAGGAGACTGATTGATATCGTGGACTGCGGATTGAGCCGCCCATCGCGATGAGACTACAATCTCTGCGCTATTATCCATAGCGCTTTTTTCAATACAAGTTCCTTGTCGGATATTGAATTTCGGAAGATTATGCCAATAATAATCTACCATTACAGGAAAAGTGGCGTCAGTAAAATAAACGATATGCCTGTCTGATTTAAGCTTTCCAAGAATAGGAGAACAAAAAAATGCCGCTATAATATCACAATCTTCAAAAGCTTGCTCAGGAGGAATCTCATACATAATTCTTCTTCCAATAAGGGTGTGGCTCAGAACCAGATTTCCTCCGAATTTTTTTGCTATCCTTGTCAGGAGGTGACTGAGTTTATGACCAATCTCTTTCCTTTTTATAGGTACCCATTTGAGCTCGCCAAGTAGGGATAGCTGCTCGGCCATTTTGAAATTGGTTCCCGAAGAAGCCTTACGATCAAGTGGACTATATTCGCTCAAGAAAGCTATTTTCATAGTATATAGCCATTGAAATTAACTCTCTGAATCTAACTTCCCTCTATTCTTTTCGATGTGACCGTAGCCATATCCGTATCCATATCCATAGCGATTTTTTCCATAACCATAATGTGATGATGATTTTGTTCCGTTAAGGATATAGACCATATTGGCATACTGTTTGGAAGTATAAAGGGAGTCGATTTCGGGTATAAGTGCCTTGTCCAGAAGTCCTGCGCGAATAACGAATACCGTACGATCCACATACTTGTCAATTATGCGCGTGTCGGCTACAATCTCGATTGGAGGACAGTCACAGATTATATAGTCGTATTCTTTCTTTAATTCCTCCATCATTTCTCCGAAAAGAGGAGTCTCAATAAGCTCTGTAGGATTGGGAGGGATGCTGCCTATAGGAAGTACATCAGGACCATTCTTCCCAAGAGGTTTGACAATAAGAGAATTAACATCTGTTACTCTCCCGGCCAAATAATCGGAAAGACCTTTCTTAGGAGAACCTGCATACACCGAACTCGACCCACGACGCAGGTCGGCATCAATCACGAGCACCCGATTGTTTCGAATGGCGATAGCCGTTCCGATATTGATGGCTATAAATGATTTTCCCGAACCGGGATTTATTGAGGTGATAGCCAATGTGAAGGCCTGTCCCTTCTTATCGGGTTTTACAAAATCTATATTCGTTCTCAATACCCGGAAAGATTCATTTATCACATCCCGCATGGCCGGCTTGACAAGAATATCTTTCTCGGAATCCTCTTTCCCTTTATATAAAGGAATTTCACCCAACATCGGCATTTTGAGTGATGCCACATCGCTGCGGTCATGAATCTTTGTATCATTTGTGGCTTTTAGATACTGGTATCCAAAAGGAATCACTAACCCCAAAGCAAATGCCATCATCATTACCATTTTGCGATGTGGGGATACAGGACGGTCGCTACCGCCCGGACGCTGGATGAGACGGAAGTTCTGGGCTGTAAACGCTTGTTCGATCTCATTATCCTCGCGTTTCTGAAGAAGAAAGAGATAGAGGTTTTCCTTCACTTTCTGCTGACGTTCTACCGACAGCAGAAACTTCGCCTGGGTTGGAGTGGTGGATATCTTGGTCCGCGTTTCGGATCGTGCTCCCTGAAGCCCGGCTATCTGGGTCTTGAGATTAACAATTGAGTTGTCGATGTTGCCTATGATTGCGCTTCTCATTCCGGCCAGATCAGCATCCATATTCACAACCAATGGATTTTGGTCGGAAGATTTGGAGGCAAGGTCGTTTCTTTCAATAAGTCGTTTGTTATAGGCATCTATGGCAGACGAGATACTGTTCTTTACCATTCCTACATTAGAGGGGAGAAGGGCGTCCTTATTATTGGGTGCAGTGACATAATCCCGTATATGTCGTGCCATCTGAAGTTCACTTGTAAGTTCTAAGATTTCATCAGATAGTTCTTGATTCTGTTTCATGTAATTTTGAGCAGCCTGTTCCACATCGGGGACGAGATTAGCACTTTTGTATTCCGAGATATCGGAATCCACGTTGCCCAATTCTTTCTCAATCACTTTCAGTCGTTCGTTGATAAAATTGGAAGTAGCAACAGCCATCTGGTTTTTGTCTTCAATCCAATTCTCCCGATACACCTTGATTAGTGCTGACAAAATATCATCGGCCCGTTCCACTGACCCATCATTAAGTGTCAATGTAATCACGGTGCCACCATCTTCATCCGGCTCAACTTTAAGACGTGAGCAATAGGCTTCTACAGTGGAGAAAGTGGTAAGTTTATTTACCAATAGTTCAACCTTCTTCGACTTATTATAATACTTGGTAGGAGTTACCGTCACCTCTCCCAAAGGTGTGCGGAAGGGAGAGGAAAGTTTTCCCTTATATTTCCCGTCATATTCCTTCTCTGTCCCTTTTGTCCATACCCTTAGGTGGGAGAGGGTGACATCTCCATTCCGTTCCACATTGATTTGGAAGGAAGCCGTTTTATTATCCGGGAGGCCGGGTATGTTGACAGTGAGTGGAAGATTGCTGCCATAAGCTATCTTATCATGAAAAACCCCCGGAAGACTGTAGGAGTAATCGAGATTTAGTTCCTCAACCACATCTTGCATCAAGTCAGGTGATTTCAACGTGGCTACTTCATTCTGGAGATTACTGTTGTTTTGAAATAGACCTATTGAAGAGAGGTCTCTTGCGGCCGATCCTCCTTCTTCATCATCTTTGATTACGAGGACCGCAGATTGGGAATAAGTGTTAGGAGTGCGAAGAAGATAAAGCACTCCTAATCCACAGCATACTATGATGGAGAGGACAAGCCAGGGCCAGTTGGAAAGAGTTTTCATCAGAATTTCCATGAATGGCACGCCAACTTTTTCATTCTGAGCCCCTCCGCTATATTGAGCCGGTCGGTTATTGTAGTTTTGAGGTTGCATTAGTATTATTGAAGTCCCGTTTATGCAAATTATTTTTTAGTTAAAGTCACAATCAGTGTAGCCACCGTAAGTCCTACCGATCCTACTGATATCCAGAAAGAAGGGGAGTAGGCAGCGTTTCCGGCAGAGGTGGTTTCGCGTTTGCTTTTATCGTTGGGCTCAATGTACACTATATCATCCTGCTGGAGATAATATGCCGGTGAATTCAAAAGTTCTTTGGAGTTGGTGAGATTCACACGATATGCCACTTCCTTGCCGTCTTGCTGACGAATCACAAGCACATTCTCCCGCTGGCCAGTATTCTTGAGGTCGCCGGCATAAGATAGAGCCTGAAGAATAGTCATCTTGTCTTCATTAAACTCATATCTGCCGGGTTTGGCAACTTCTCCCAATACTGCCACACCTGTATTGACAAACTCAACAGTAACTACCGGCTCTTTCACAAGCTGCTGGCTGATAAGCTGACGTTCAATGTATTTGGCCACCTCCTCACGTTTCATTCCTGCCACATGAAGCTCCCCGAGCACGGGGAAATTGATATTCCCTTCCGAATCAACAGTGTAGTAACCGGTTCGTCCCTCTGTCGAGATATTGGAAGCCCGACCGGAGGAGATGCCGGAAGAAAGGAGGCGGTTCTGACTTTCCACTAAGTTGAACATTGTGGAAAGCTGTGCATCCTGAGTATTGACCATGATGGTAAGCTTATCACCCGGACGCACTTTGATAGCATATACCGATTGCGGTTGCAACACCTGACCATCTTTCAAGTCTTGGAAATATGTGATATTCTGAGGGGTGGAGCAGGAGGCCATAATCATTAAGACACCTGCGCCCCATAGTAAATTCTTTTTCATATTTATTTGTCAAGCCCTGTTTTAACCGGACTGTAAATCGTTTGTTGTTCAGAAGAGAGTAAATTTGCTGTAAAGTTAACTAAAAATTACCTAACCGCAAAAAGTTGTTTGTTTTTACCTTGTTTTTACCTTATTTTTGTACATTGAGTTTTGTCTCAATTGTATAATATTATACAAATGTATAAATTAGCAATGAAATTATCTAAAATTAAATTGTTTTATTAAATTTCTAACTTCTGAGTTTTGGAACTTCTCTAATTAATGAATTTATGAAGAATCAAATAGTCGCGACAAGTCCGTTTTCTTATGAGGATAAAATATTGCATCATATTCCATTTCCTAATAACATGGGTATGGTTCGATATGGACTGGCCTTTGCTGTAGTGGTGGCCCATTTCAATGCACTTACCGGTTCTTCCATTTATTTCCCATTGTCTAGTTACGCAGCGGTAGGAGGATTTTTCGCATTGAGTGGTTTTCTTATGTATCCGAGTTATTTTAAACGACAGGATTTGAAAAAATATGTCAATGCGCGAGCAAGGAGGATTCTTCCTGCTTATTTCCTTACAGTGGTTGTAGCTGCTATCCTCCTTTGCTTTTTATCCACTCTGTCGGCTTGGGAATATTTTTCCTCTCCTGGATTTTGGAAATATCTTGGGGCAAATCTATCCTTTTTAAATTTTTTGGATCCCGTGCTTCCGGGGGTATTCAGTGGAAATGTTATGCCGGAGGTAAATGCTTCACTTTGGACAATGAAGGTTGAATGGTCTCTTTATCTTAGTTTGCCGTTGGTTTTTTATTTCATGAACCGTTTTCGTGGAAAGCATATACTTTGGTTTTTAGGGATTATGCTTTTTGCTATTATGTATCGTTTCTTCTTCTCTTACCTTTATCTTTCATCCGGTAAACCTATTTATAAAATTCTGGAAAGGCAGTTTTTCGGACAGTGTTTTTATTTTTATTTTGGATCTTTTCTCTATTATTTGTTGCCTTTGTTTATTAAATATAAGTGGCCTATTTTCTTTTGTACATTGCTTTTGCAGGTTATATCAGGTATGATACCATACTTTTACTCTTCTATTCTGGTGCAGCCTGTTGTTGTGTCAGTGATGGTGATTTGGTTCTCTATTGTTGGACGTTGGGGTACGTGGGAAGGAAAATACGACAATCTCTCATATAATATTTATCTTTGTCATTTCCCAATAATACAGAGTTTTATTACATTAGGAGGTGGGAAGATAACGGATCCAATAGTCGAAATAGTAATTTGTAGTTTTATCATCGTTGGTGTTTCGATTATGTTGATGCTTGCTGAGAAAGGAGTGAGAAGAGTGTGGAAATAGCATGAGAATGCTTTTCTTCCTTGAGTAATTGTATATTCCTATTGATTTCCTTAAATTTGCATTTTAATTGGATCATAATGGATAATACCGGAATAAAACATATAAAAAAGGGGGACAAGATATGCTGCATCGGTCATATCACCCACGACCGTGTAATCACTCCTCGCTTTGAGATAGATATGCCGGGAGGCACTGCATATTATTTTGCCAAGGCATTGCGTAATCTTAATCATGATAACTTTCATATTGTAACCGGAGTGGCTGAAGATGCCCTTAACGTTATAGCCAACTTGAGAAAGGAGGGACTGGATATTGAGGTGGTGCCGAGCCGGAACACAGTGTTTTTCGAAAATGCCTATGGAGAAGATATGAACGACCGCCGTCAGCGGGTCCTTGCCAAAGCTGACCCGTTTACGAAGGAGAGCCTTGAAGGTGTTGATGCGGAGGTGTTTCATTTAGGGACTCTGCTCGCGGATGATTTCTCAGTGGATGTGATAAAAAACCTTTCTTCACGAGGAATTGTCTCGGTGGATATTCAGGGATACCTAAGGGAAGTGGAAGGGGAGAAAGTGAAGGCTGTTGACTTTGACCGTAAATTTGATCTCCTTCCTTATATAGATATCCTAAAAGCCAATGAAAAGGAGATGGAAACCCTTACCGGCACTGCCGATCCATACGAATCAGCCCGAATTATCGCCGGCTGGGGAGCAAAAGAGGTGCTTCTCACTTTGGGTGACCGTGGGTCGCTTATATATAGTGATGGCGAATTTCATGAAATCCCGGCCTATCCTGTGAAGGCAGCTGTAGATGCCACAGGCTGTGGCGATACTTATATGGCCGGCTATCTCTATAAACGATCTCGTGGTGCTTCAATAGATGAGGCCGGTCGCTTCGCGGCAGCGATGTGTTCGATCAAACTTGCCCAGAAAGGACCTTTCACCGGCACGGAAGAGGAAGTAGAGAAGGTTATCGCTTCCGCCTTATAGTATAAATTATTACAAAGCAATAGGCGATGGCCGGAATCATGAAGGCCGTGGATATGTTGATTGAGTCGGCAATCAACCCCATCAGAAGTGTGCCCACAGCTCCTCCTATAGGAGTCATCATAAGAAATGAGGAAGCTATCTTCACATTCCCTTTAACTCCGGCAATGGTTAAGGCAAAAATAGTGGGAAACATTATCGCCTCCAAAGCGTAGCAGGCGAATAGACCGATGCCCGACAGGAGGTTGATATTCAAGGCTACCAGGATTGCCCCGACAGCTGCCCCGACAGCGCAGAAGCGGAGCACTCGCATAGCTTTTATCTTGCTCATCACCCAACTGCCTATCACCCGGGCAGCCATGAAAAGACCCAGAGCCCCGAAGGAGAGAAGGAAAGTGGCTTGCGAATTGTCCATCCAGCCTGACGATGTTACGTAGTTGATGAAAAGCGAATTGATAGAAATCTCGGCTATCTCATAGCAAAAGAGGGTGAATACTCCGGCCCGGAATGTGGCGCACGCCCAGAGTTGGCTTATGCTCTGCTTTATGGATTGTGGATCGGATGTGGATGACTCTGATTTGTCGTTTTTTATTTCAGGGAGTTTCACGCGTGTGAAAATCAAGGCGACCAAAAGCACGGTCGCGCCCATTATGGAGTAGGGGAGGGCCACAGACCCTCCGTCAGCTGAGAAAAGAAATCCTCCCATCACCACCGGCCCGAGGATACATCCCAATCCGTTGAGAGATTGAGCCAGATTGAGGCGTGAGGAGGCTGTGGAGGGGTTGCCTAATTCAGTGACATAAGGATTGGCGGCAGTCTCAAGCACGGCAAGTCCGCAGCCGATGATGAAGAGCGCCGTAAGAAAAACCGGAAAAGACATCACTCTCTCCCCCGGTATGAATAGGAGAGCGCCTAATGCAAAGAGGAGCAAACCGCCCACAACTCCGCTTCTGTATCCCCTGCGGGTGATATATATACCGGCAGGCACGGCCATGAGGAAATAACCCAGATAGGTGGTGGCCTGCACCATAGCCGACTGAGTAATGCTGATTGAAAGCAATTCCTGAAAATGCTTGTTGAGCACATCAAGCACAGCTCTGGCAAAACCCCAGATGAAAAAAAGTGAGGATATGAGGATAAAGGGGAGAATATATTTCCGGGCTACAAGTTTCATTCTTAATTTCTCTTTGACCACAAAGTTAAGTAAAAATAGGTTAAACAGCCTCAAAATTTCAAATTAAATTGTGATATTGAGGAAAATTTTCTATATTTGCACGTTGAAACAGACAAGCCGAATCGGCCATATCGAGAAAAAGCCCGAAAAAGTCTGAAAAAGAGAAAACACCAAAATTTATTATAAAAGCAAATCATGGTAGATTACAAAAGCTTAGGCCTTGTGAACACTAAAGAGATGTTCGAAAAGGCAGTACACGGTGGATATGCAATCCCCGCATTCAACTTCAATAATATGGAGCAGCTCCAGGCAATCATCAAGGCAGCTGCCGACACAAAATCCCCTGTTATTCTTCAGGTATCAAAGGGTGCGCGCAATTATGCCAACCCCATCCTTCTCCGCTATATGGCGCAGGGTGCTGTGGAATATGCCAAGTCTTTAGGTTGGGAACATCCCCAGATCGTTCTTCACCTCGACCATGGTGACAGCTTCGAGCTTTGCAAAGATTGTGTTGATAACGGCTTCTCTTCCGTAATGATCGATGGTAGCCACCTCCCCTATGAGGAGAATGTGGAGCTCACAAAGAAAGTTTGTGACTATGCTCACAAATATGGCGTGACTGTAGAGGGCGAGCTCGGTGTTCTCGCCGGTGTTGAGGATGAGGTAAGCTCAGACCACCACACCTACACTGATCCTGAGGAGGTAGTTGACTTCGTGACCCGCACCGGTGTGGATAGCCTCGCTATCTCAATCGGTACTTCTCACGGTGCCTACAAGTTCACTCCCGAGCAGTGCACTGTTGATCCCAAGACCGGCCGTCTCGTTCCTCCTCCCTTGGCATTCGACGTGCTTGAGGGTGTAGAGGCTAAGATCCCCGGATTCCCCATCGTGCTCCACGGTTCTTCTTCAGTTCCCCAGGAATACGTTGACATCATCAACAGCAACGGTGGCAAGCTCCCCAACGCTATCGGTATCCCCGAAGAGGAGCTCCGCAAGGCAGCCAAGATGGATGTATGCAAGATCAATATCGACTCCGACAGCCGTCTTGCAATGACTGCAGCCATCCGCAAGGTATTCAATGAGAAGCCCGCTGAGTTCGATCCCCGTAAATATCTCGGCCCGGCTCGCGACGAGATGGAGAAACTCTACAAGGAGAAGATCGTGAACGTGCTTGGTTCTAACGGTAAAGCAGAGTAATTGAAGCTCCTTAGAAAGTTTATAAAAACGGCTACATCCTGACAGGATGTGGCCGTTTTGTTATTTTATCCTAAAAATTGGGAAGTGACAACAGTGGATTCATCTTTTTTTGCTAAATTTGCAAATAAATGTATCTATATGGATACGGGGATAGGGAAGGTATAAGGAATCCTTCCCGGCGTTTTAATCAAGAAAGAAAGATAGAAATGAAGATATTATCATCAGAGGCAATACGCGAACTCGATATGGCCACCTGCCATGCTCAGGAAATAAGCACAATCGATCTGATGGAGCGTGCCGCTTCCGCAGTGACGGTGGAGATAATCTCCCGATTTCTGCCAAGTCGCAGGATCGTGATAATGGCCGGGCCGGGCAATAACGGTGGAGATGCCCTCGCCGTGGCCCGCATGCTTTTCGAACAGGGATACAAGAATCTGGAGGTTTATCTCTTTAATGTGGGGCGTCAACTCAGTCACGACTGCAATGAGGAGCGTAACCGTCTGATCACCATCGACGGCATTAACTTCACTGAAGTGAGCAAGGAATTCAATCCTCCTGTTCTCGGCCCTAACGATGTAGTGATCGACGGCCTTTTCGGATCCGGTCTTGTGAGACCCATGGAAGGTGGATTTGTCTCTGTGGCCCGATATATAAATGAATCAGGAGCTTATGTGGTATCGATCGATCTCCCTTCAGGACTATACGGCGAATGGACCGACTGGAGCTCGCAGGTGAAACGACGCGATATGGTGCATGCCAACCTCACGCTCGCATTCCAGGTGCCTCGCCTGTCATTCTTTTTCGAGGAGAATTATGATATTCTTGGTGAATGGAAACTCCTCGACATTGATCTTGATCAGAATAAGATGAAGGAATTGCCCGCAGATTTCTTTCTCGTGGAAAACCGCAATATACGTCCGCTGCTGAAAGAACGTCATCCTTTCACCGTGAAACGAGACTATGGATCGGCATTTTTCTTCGCGGGGAGTACCGGTCTGGTTGGCGCTTCCATCTTATGCGCAAAGACGGCTTTGAAGAGCGGTGCCGGATTATCAACAGTCCATGGCCCTCGTGGAGCATTGAATATAGTGCAGACTGCGGCGCCGGAAGTGATGTTCGAACCCGATCGTAACGAACACTTCATCACCGACATGACCCTTCATCATGGACATCAGGCTGTGATTGTAGGTCCCGGTATCGGTACCCATGAACAGACCGTGTCCGCATTGGAGGGGTTGCTTAAGAATGTGCCCCACGCGCTTCTTCTTGACGCCGATGCCCTTAATTGCATTGCCAAACGTCCGGCTCTGCTCACAATGCTCCCTCCCAAGACTGTGATAACTCCTCATGCCGGAGAGTTTGACCGATTGTTCGGTGAACATTCCTCTTCGGAAGACCGGTTGAAAACAGCTATCGAGATGGCGCGCCGCTATAAAATCGTGATAGTGCTTAAAGGTCACTATACCATGGTGGTTCGTCCCACCACGGGCCGTATCTGCATTAATTCCACCGGTAATCCGGGGATGGCTACCGCCGGCTCGGGCGATGTGCTGGCAGGTGTGATAGGTGCTTTCCTTGCCCAGGGATATTCTCCCGAGCATGCGGCAACTGTGGGTGTCTATATTCATGGTCTTGCCGGAGACCTTGCATCGGAAGAGTTAGGTGAATTCGGAGTGACTGCTTCGGATATTGCCGACAGGGTAGGAAGAGCCATAAAAATGGTGATGTACGGTTAAGAATAGGTATCAGTATTAGTTATGAAGTTCGGGCTGTAGGTCATAGCTTCAATTAAATCATAAGGTGATAAAATAATCTATGAGAAAGGTATTTACCGGCATTGCGCTGACAGCTGTCATGCTTGGAGGCCTGCCGATGATGAGTCAGCAAACAAAGCTTCTTACCGCCGACAAGCATAATGAGTATGGGCTTGCTTATACATTGCCGACCACTGTACTTGATATTGAGGTCACTGCTCAGCGCACTGTGAGCAAGGCCGGAAAATATTATCAGTATGCAAAAAAGTTCATTGGGACTGATAAAGTGGTCAAGGCCGATTCCGAAACCTGGACTATCACTAATGTCTCGGTTGGCGCTCATGGTGTGCCCGACGAGGAGGCAAGGTATCTGATGCAGCTTAAACCCGGCTCCACAAGCTATATATGCGTTGACAACAGCGGAATGATTCTTGCGATAAATAAGGAAGTGACGTTACCGGGTTACAACGAGCCCACAAGAAGCGGAAGTGGCTTTGATGCGGTGGAGGCCGGTAAGGGTGTCGGAAAAGCTTCTGTCAACATGCAGGAATATCTGAAATATGTGGATGAAGATTTCCTTGCATCCCAATCATCAATAAAACAGGCACAGATGCTTGCAGAAAATCTTCTGGAGATCAGAGATGCACGTCTCTCCCTTACCCGTGGCACGGCCGACAACATGCCCACAGATGGCCGTCAGCTTGAACTTATGCTTAATGATCTGGCCCGTCAGGAGGCGGCCATAACGGCGGCTTTCTGCGGAGTGACCGAAACGGAGACCGTGAAAAGAAGCTATGTGTTCACTCCAACCGAAGATGGACGCGAAGTGCTTTTCCGTTTGAGTGATTTCGGCGGATTTGTCGGCCCCGATGATTTGTCGGGTGACCCTGTCTATATCAATGTCAAGATAGGGCGCGAGCCGGAGCTTCCTGTAGATGCCAAGGGTGAGACCAAGAAGCTGCCTAAAGATGCAGTGGTATATTGTATTCCGGGAAGTGCGCAAATATCCATTTCCACTTTAGGTGAGACTCTTTATGAAAAGGAGATGGAGTTCGGACAGTTCGGTATCACATTCGGACTTTCCCCCACCTTATTCACCGATAAGAAAGCACCGTCATTTGCGATATTCAACCCTGTGACAGGAGCTCTGGTGGAAATCGGCGATTATGTGCAAGAATAGTCCATTGGCTCTCTCCGCTCTCCTCGCGAAGGTGGGCGACACCCTGCGTATGAATCCTGCGCTTCAGGAGGTGTGGGTAACAGCCGATCTGAGCGACGTGCGCGTATCCGGCGGCCATTGTTATATGGAATTGGTGGAAAAGGATGAAATATCAGGACAGCTGTTGGCCAAGATAAGGGCTACTGTCTGGAGCTCACGGTTCAGGCTGCTTCAAGGTAAATTTCTGAATATCACATCTTCAGATATACGATCGGGTATGAAGGTGATGGTCCGTGGCACCATATCACATCATAACCTGTATGGGATATCGTTCAATATCACTGATATTGATCCTTCATATACTCTTGGTGACATTGAACGTCAACGACGGGAGATTCTGCAACGGCTTGCCGCGGATGGTGTCCTGGAATTGAACCGCAGTCTGCCATTTCCTGCAGTGCCACAGAAAATCGCTGTAATTTCAGCGGCCGGGGCTGCGGGCTACGGTGATTTTATGGATCATCTTCTTAATTCGCCCGAAGGATTCAAATTCTATACCTTGCTTGTTCCAACCGTGATGCAGGGAGAGCGCACAGCTTTGAGCGTTATGAATGCCCTTGATTTTGTGGAAAGCACTCTCGATGTGTGGGATTGTGTGGTGATTATCCGCGGAGGAGGTGCCACCACCGATATGCATGGTTTTGATAATTATGATCTGGCGAAGAGAGTGGCTGAATTTCCCTTGCCTGTGGTGGTGGGTATAGGTCATGATCGCGACCGCAATGTGCTCGATGAGATTGCCTGTCGCCGTTGCAAGACTCCTACGGCTGTGGCTGATTTTCTTGTGGAATGTTGCCGGGAAAGCTGGAACGACACGCTGGAACTCACAGGACGCATATCATCGTATGTCTCGGAATATCTGCATGGAGAGCGGTTGCGTCTTTCCAATATTGAGAATCTCCTGCCGGCAAGAGTGAAGTATCTTGTGGGAAAGGCAGAAAGGAATCTTATTGCTTATGCCTCGGAGATTGAGCTTCTATGCAACCGCAGGATTTCATGCTCCTCCAATCTTATCGAAATCAAACGTTTGAAGCTGGAAAGCGTGCTGAAAGCTGCCATTCAGACACCGGCCATGAAACTCCGCAGGATTGAGGATATGCTGAGGGTGCTGAGTCCGAAGAATACATTGAAGAGAGGATACAGCATCACCCGTGTTAACGGCAACGCCGTATATGACAGCCGAATCCTTAAGAAAGGAGACAGGATAACAACTGTCCTTAACAATGGAGAGATTCAGTCGATAGTGGAATAACCCCTTAAAGTATAGAAAGACCCCGATATATTTATAAAATGGAAGAGAAGGAAATGACATATAAGGAGGCGATGAACGAGCTCGAGCAGATCATCGCCAATATGGAATCAGAGAATTGTGATATCGACCTCCTGGCCGGTTATACCTCACGGGCCACAGCATTGCTTAAATTTTGCAAGGAATCCCTGTTCAAGACTAACGCCGAGGTGGAAAAGTGTCTTGACGAGCTTAGGGCTCTTACCAACGAGGATTGAAAGAAACATGATAATAATAGGAAATCAGGCTCCATCTCTTTATCAGATGGAGCTTGATTTTATTCTCGATAGTACACTCTCTTCACCCGTGGTGACACGGAGGTGAGAATTTCATAGGGAATGGTGTCAAGCGTATCGGCAAGCCGCTGTATGGAAGCGTTGCGTCCGAATATCTCCACACTGTCGCCGACCCTGCAGTCGATTCCTGTCACATCTATCATGCAAGCGTCCATGCATATATTCCCGATGGTAGGTGCCCATTTCCCATTGATGAATACAGAGATGTTGCCACGTCCGAAGTGCCGGTTCATCCCATCGGCATAGCCGATCGGGATAGTGGCTATGCGCGACCTGCGGCTTATCACTCCATAGCGACCGTAGCCCACGGTCTCACCCGGGTCATATTCCCTCATGGCGATTATAACTGTCCTTAAGGTGGATACCACGGCCAAAGGCTTCTCCATTTCCGGAGGAAGGGTATTGGCCCCGTAAAGGCCTATTCCCAGTCGGGCCATGTCGTAATGATATTGAGGAAATCTCAATATTCCGGCGGAATTCAATATATGGCGCAAGATTGGCCGTGGATAGTTCTTTAGCATATAGCCGGTATATTTTTCGAAGCGTGAGAGCTGCAACTCAGTGAAGTCGTTCATATCCGGACAATCGGCTGTGGCCAGATGTGAGAATACCGACTTCGGACGAACTGTATCAGTGGAATTGAGAAGATCCATCAGACGTGGAAGCTCGCTTTCTATGAAGCCTGTTCGATGCATTCCGGTGTCAAGCTTTATATGCACCGGATAATCTTTTATTCCGTTTTTGCCGGCTTCTGTGATCATATCCTCAAGCATATCGAACGAATATATCTCGGGTTCAAGGTGATATGCGAACATAGATCGGTAGTTCAACACTTTGGGATTCATCACCATGATAGGCATCACTATGCCGCTTCGACGGAGTTCGATTCCTTCGTCAAGCACTGCCACTGCTAAATATGCCGCTCCGCAATCCTGAAGCGTTTTTGCAATCTCATAGCTGCCGGCTCCATATCCGGATGCTTTCACCATGCACACGATCCCCACCCCAGCCGGAAGTGCCCCGCGGAAATAATTATAATTGGAGATGATTGAATCGAGATTCACTTCAAGCACTGTCTCATGTTTGCGGGCCTCTAACATTTCAGCCACTTCGGTAAGAGGAATTTCAGGAGATCCCTTTATCAGTATGATCTCGTCTGAAAAGTCGGACGGTGACATCCCGGAGATGAAATCAGCAGCTGTATCGAAGAATATCGAACCGGGTGCAAACAGAGCGGCGTTAGCTTTGAGTGAAGAACCAACTCCTATGAATTTATGTATTCTTGCTTTCTTGATAAGTGCAGCTATCTCTTTGTAAAGATCTGTCGGATCCATATCTTCGTGATGAAGGTCGCTCAGGACAAGAGTCATCGATTGTGAGGGGGTCTTGCGGCGTCGTATGAAATCAAGAGCGGGGCGAAGAGAGGAGAAATCGGATGTATATTGGTCGAGCACGATGGAACACCCGTTCACACCGTCGGAGACATTGAGGCGTGTCCCGATCTTATGAAGATGTTTGAAGCGTTCGGCGATCACATTCCTGTCAATTCCTGAGAGAAGCATGAATGAGAGAGCATTGGCTGCGTTCTCGAGATCGGCATCTGTAGATAGCGGAGCGGTGAAGGAGGATTCGGTCCCTTCATATTCATATTTGATCTCCATTTCGTCGCGAGAAAGCTGCCTGGCCATGATTCGGAGGTCGGCCGGAAGATTACGAGCACTCCATGTGAAGAGTTTGGCAGGGTCGATCATCTCTTTTGCCATGGAGGCAATTTCCGGTGAATCAGCATTGATTATCACGCACTTCACATTCTCTGCCTGGGCAAGCTTTAGTTTCTCCTCAGCTTTCTCCTTCATTGATCCGAATCCATCGGAATGGGCCTCTCCGAGATTGGTTATGATCACAGTATCCGGGTTTATACACGCCGCAAGACTTTTCATCTCTCCTTTTGCTGAAATTCCGGCTTCGATAATAGCCAGGGAAGCTGCCGGACTAATATTCCACAATGACAGTGGCACGCCTATCTGAGAATTATAACTTCTTGGCGAACGTGAGATATCTGCCAATGGCTCCATAAGTTGGAATATCCATTCTTTAAGAGTGGTTTTGCCACGACTTCCTGTGAGGGCAAGGATTTCTCCCTTGAAGGTTTTTTTTCTTGCTGCGATTCTCTGCAGTGCCTTTATGGAATCCGCTACGACAAGCCAATTCACACCGGGGATTTCCTCAAGTCCTTCAGGAATTTTATTCACCACAAAATTCCTTACTCCGGCCTCGATAAGATCACGTATATAGCGGTGGCCGTCGTTTCCTGCCGTGGGAATGGCAAAGAAAAGGGTATCGGATGCAGATTCCAGGGATCTCGAATCGGTGAGAAGATAATTTATTTCCATGTCGGCTACAGGCCGTGGCAGAGACAGGAGAGAGGATATTTCAGATATCAACATCAGCAATTGGTTTAATTCAGGTGAAAAAGAGGGAAATATGGACTAATAAACCTGTGGCAGCGTGAGGATCCAGTCGAGTGAGGAAGGGATGGCAATACGGCGGTTCACGGAGGTGGGTACCACTGATACTATCCCATGTGCCAGACACCACTCATCTGTGTTTTCATTCTCAGGCTCATCATTGATAAATTCTCCTGAAAGAAGATAGAACTTTTTCCCCGCAGGATCGGTATATTCACGATATTCATCATTCCAATGTCCCTGACAGGGCACGGCAATCTTCATTTCCTTCGGTTCGCTCCCTATCGCCGGAATATTTACGTTGAGACATAACCCATCAGGCAGTCCATGCTCCAGAACTTCTTTCACCACAATATCGACTGCCCGGTTACAAATCGAGAAGTCTGCTTCATGGCTATGGTCGGTAAGTGAGAATCCGATTGAAGGGAGTCCGAAGGCACATCCTTCGCATGCTGCACCCATCGTGCCGGAATATAACTCGTTGACTGATGCGTTAGATCCGTGGTTTATACCCGACACCACCAAATCGGGACGCCGGTCGAGAATATGATGCATGGCAAGCTTTATGCAATCCACAGGAGTGCCGTTGGTCTGATACATCCGGGCTCCCTTGTAATCGGGCAGGGGAGTGATGCGAAGCGGTTCATTCACGGTAATGGCCATTGATTGACCGGATCTCGGTGAATCGGGACAAACCACTACCACATCTCCGAAATTCACAAGACGTTCTACAAGGGCTTTCACCCCTTTGGCGAAGATGCCATCATCGTTGGATACTAAGATAAGAGGTCGGTTTTTCATAATTTACTGATTTTTCTACGTAATACATAATGCTGCCAGACAATGCATGAATCTCCCCCCGGCTGACTGCTCAGAATATCTTTTTCGGGGAATACGTTATAGTTTTTCCTCATTTTTTTGAAATCCTTATGGGCTCTGAGAATGGCTTTTGCATTTGCCATGTCTCCTTTGGCGACAAACATCCCGAAAGCGAGTGTATCGGCAAGCCTGCGGAGGAAAAGGATTCTTTTACCTTTCTTTTTCGGAAGGTTCTTATGAAGGAGCAGGAGGTTGTTGCGGAAGTTGAGATATGTTTTCTCCGGGTTACCCTGTGCGAGCGATGCTCCTCCGACGTGATACACGGTGGATCGGGTGACTATGCAGTTCCGGTATCCCGCGTTAAGGATGCGGCAGCAAAGATCGATTTCTTCCATGTGTGCGAAGAAATCAGGATCGAGCCCTCCCAGCCGGAGGTAAAGGTCGCGACGTGTGGTGAGACAGGCTCCGGATGCCCAGGTGATATATGGGGAGACATTGTCATATTGACCGTGGTCGGCTTCTATGGATTCAAACAGTCTCCCACGACAGAACGGATACCCTAACCGGTCGAGAAAGCCTCCGGCAGCCCCGGCATATTCGAACATCTCCCTGTTATGATAGGAAAGAATCTTTGGCTGGACCGCCCCGGCTTCCGGATGGGTTTCCATGAATTCAAGAATCGGTTGCCACCACCCTTCGGTAACTTCCACATCGGAATTTAGCAGGGTGACGTATTCATAGTCACATTCCGCAATGGCGCGGTTGTATCCTTCAGCAAATCCAAGGTTCCTGTCGAATGTCAATAGATGCACTTGTGGGAAATTGGATCTCAACCATTCCACGGATTCATCAGTGGATCCGTTATCGGCAACGATCAAATCCACATCCTCACCAGTGGTGTAGGATACTGCGATGGGAATAAACTCTTTGAGGAGCTTGATTCCATTCCAGTTTAATATTATGACTCCTAACTTTTTCATATAATTTCGCCGATGAAAGAATCAGGTTCGTCGGTATCAATAGCGGTGAGACGGACTCTTGAGATGGTATTGATCCGAGTAGCATCCAATGGAGCGGTGACACGGAGATAATTGGGGGTGAAACCATGCATTCGGTCTGACCCATTCACCGGGTGCTCCCACAATACATCATATTCCTTGCCGACCCTTTCCTCCATAAATTCTCTAAGCTTGCTATCGGAAAGGGCGGTAAGGACCGCTACGCGGCGGTGTTTCTCCTCTTGACTCACGACGTGGTCGATCTTCAGGGCCGGGGTACCGGGTCGTTCAGAATATGGGAAGACGTGGAGCTTGTCAACCGGCAGCCTTTTCACAAATTCGAGGGAATTATTCCATTCTGCCTCATCTTCACCTCGTGCGCCGGCAATGATATCGATTCCTATAAAGGCATCAGGCATGAGATCGCGGATCTTTTTTATACGGCTCTCGAAAAGCGAGGTGTCATATCGGCGGTTCATCAGACGGAGCACCTTGTCGGATCCGGCCTGGAGGGGGATATGGAAATGAGGAGTGAAGGCTCGCGCTTCGTTGGCTACCCATTCGATGATTTCTTCGGTAAGGAGATTGGGCTCTATAGAGGATATTCGGTAACGTTCGATTCCGGATACTTTGTCGAGTTCTCGGATGAGATCGAAGAAAGTCTCACCGGTATCTCTTCCGAATTCACCGATGTTGACTCCTGTGAGCACGATTTCCTTTCCTCCTTCATCTGCCACTTTGCGTGCCGTGTCAACAAGCTCAACGATTTTCCCCGAGCGTGAACGTCCCCGAGCGTAAGGGATTGTGCAGTAGGTACAAAAATAATCGCAGCCGTCCTGAACCTTAAGGAAATAACGTGTCCGGTCGCCTCGTTCGCAAGATGGCTGGAATTTCTTAATCTCAAGGAAGGGAGTGACTTCCATCCGTTTCTCTCTGTCTTTCAGCCATTTCTCGATAAAATCGGCTGCTCTCATTTTTTCGTTGGAACCCAACACTATATCAACTCCGGGAATGGAATTCACTTCCTCCGGTTTCAATTGGGCATAACATCCTGTTACCACGATGGCCGCATCAGGATATCGGGTGGAGAGACGGCGGATAAGTTGCCGTCCTTTCTTGTCGGCAGTCTCCGTCACCGAACAAGTGTTAATTACAATAATGTCGGGAGTATCTCCCTTTGCTGCCCGGAAAATTCCCTTTCCGGTGAGAATCTTTCCAATCGCAGAAGTCTCGGAGAAATTCAACTTGCATCCCAAGGTGTGGTATTCGGCCTTGAGTATTTCCTTATTATCTGTCATTCCAATGAAGTTCTGATGCAAAATTAGTAAAAATTGAGGGGAAAAGAGAGGAAATTATCCTTAAAATAGGAAAAAGAATCGAAAAAATTACTTTTGCTATTGACAAGAGGGGGGAGAATGTATTATCTTTGCACGCGTTAATTAACGACTTATACGGTTCGAGGAACTGTGTGATGAAATATGAAAGAAAATAAAGAGGTAAAAATCTCCTATATAGCGGCCCATCTCACCACAATCATCAGTGTTACGCTGGTTCTTGTGTTGGTGGGCATTATTGCTATGGTATGGATTGGAGCTGACAAGGAAACACGCCGGATGAGGGAGAAAATTGAGCTTAGTGTGATAATGTCCGACTCAATAAGTAATTCCGACGCACGTGTTGTGGAAGAGATGATAAAGAAGGAACCGTATGCGCTCCAGACTCAGTTTATCAGTCGTGAGGATGCTATGAAGCAGTGGAAAAAGGATACCGGTGAAGACCTTGAGGAGGTGTTCGGTGTCAATCCTCTGAGTCCTGAGATCAGTTTCACGCTAAAAGCCGATTATTCCTCTCCCGCACAGATAGCTTCTATCCGCGATGCGATTGCCAAAATCAAGGGGGTGGAGGATGTTTCTACCCCTGAGACCGATACAGTGGAAGCAATCAACCGTAGCGTGTCTCGAATGACCGCCCTATTGGGGGCTATTGCCATAGTGATGCTGATCATCTCTTTTGTGCTGATCAATAATACAGTTCATCTCACCATATATTCGCGTCGATTCACTATTCATACTATGCAGCTTGTAGGAGCCACTAATGGATATATACGACGTCCGGTGGTATTTAACAATATGATGTGCGGTCTGATAGCGGGCTTGATTGCATCGGGTCTTATTGCCATTGTCCTCGCATTCGCTCCCGAAGCCGGATTCCATGAGCTCAATAACGTGATTGGTTGGGAGGAATTCGGGGTTGTGGCCGGTGGAATCACATTGGTCGGAATGATTATTTGTGCATTGGCCGCCTGGATGTCAACAGCGCGTTATCTCGGCAAGGATTATGACAAGCTGTTCAGATAAAACAAGGCTATAATTTGATATTTGATATGATTTCATCAGAAAAAAATATAACTACGAATAAAAGTGGAAAGCCGGGAAGCATTCCCGCAGGTAATGATGATCAGCGTCCATTCACCAAAATTAACTTTTATATGATGGGAGGCTGCGTGGCGCTTATCATAATTGGCTTTTTGCTAATGAGCGGAGGTGGAAGCTCCGACCCGGTGGCGTTTAATCCCGAAATTTTCAGTACCCGCAGGATTGTGGTCGGACCTGCTTTGGCATTCCTCGGTTTCCTTCTGATGGCTTTCGCTATAATATATACTCCGAAGGAAAAGAAAACCGGTGTGGAGAAGACCTCCGGAGAGGAATGATCCTGATCGGGTATCCGATGGTTTAAGACTTGTGAGACTTAAGAATAGAGATTCTTTAATATAGTTCATCTATAGGTAAACAATATGGATTGGTTAGACGCCCTCTGGTTAGGGATTATTCAAGGACTCACTGAATATCTTCCGGTGAGCTCAAGCGGTCATCTGGAAATTTTCCGTCAGATTCTTGGTGTGGAGCTTTCGGGTGAGAATGCGATTCAATTCGACATCATCCTACATGCAGCCACTGTGTGTTCCACTCTTGTGATTCTATGGCCCTTGTTCAGAAAACTTTGTGTGAGTTTCTTTACTTTCAAAAGGGATGCGGATTTTTATTATGTGTGTAAGATATTATTGTCGTGTGTACCCATCGCGATCGTGGGTTTCTTTTTCAAAGAGACGGTGGAAAGCTTCTTTGAGGGGAATTTGAAAGTGGTCGGTGTGTGTCTTCTGATCACGGCTTTCCTTCTCACATTTGCTCATTTATCGGATTTGAGGGCTGTGCGACGTCTGCAGACCTCACCCACGAATGGAGCGGATATGGTGCCCGCCTCAGCTGGACATCAGATCACATGGTTCGATGCCTTTATCATTGGATGCGCCCAGGCTCTTGCAGTGCTCCCGGGATTGAGCCGGTCGGGCACGACTATTGCCACAGGTATAATTCTTGGTGACCGCCGCGATCAGATGGCGCAATTCTCCTTCCTGATGGTGATTATCCCTATCCTGGGTGAGGCCCTTCTGCAAGTAAAAGATATCATTAGTCCGGATCCGGGTGTGACCGTTGAATCGGTAGGCGCAATCCCTATGATTATTGGTTTTCTTGCGGCATTCCTGGTTGGATGTTGTGCTTGTAAATGGATGATAAATCTTGTTAAGAAAGGTAAGCTTGTATGGTTTGCCCTATATTGTGTCCTTGCTGGTCTGCTTTGTATTTTCTGGTAAAAGATGGATTTGATTGGTGGAGAAATAATTGGAGTTGACAAGCCTCTGGGTTGGACTTCGTTTGATGCAGTGAAGCGTCTGCGGGGTGCCATTCAAAGGCGGCTTGGTGTAAAGAAATTCAAGGTCGGTCATGCCGGCACTCTGGATCCTCTTGCCACCGGAGTCCTTATAATATGCACCGGGCGAGCCACACGTGAGATCGAACGTCTTCAGAATGGCAGCAAGGAATACATTGCTGACATCCGTCTTGGAGCTACAACTCCGAGTTTTGATCTGGAGACTGAGGTTGATGCCATTTTCCCGTGGGATCATATCACTGTGGAAAAAATTGAGGAGGTGCTTCCTCGCTTCACCGGACGTGTGATGCAGGTTCCTCCCGTATTCTCGGCTGTCAAGATTGATGGAAAGAGAGCATATAAGTTTGCAAGAAAGGGTGAGGAAGTGGAGCTTAAGGCAAAACCACTGGAAATAAGTGTTCTCGAACTTCTCAGCTATGAGGCTCCTCTCCTTCGAGTGAGGGTGGTATGCAGCAAGGGGACCTATATCCGGGCTTTGGCACGCGATATCGGGACGGCTCTCGGATCGGGCGCACATCTCGTAGGATTGCGTCGCACTAGAGTGGGGGAGATCACCGCTGAAGATTGCCTCACTATTGATCAGGCAATGGAGAAGATCAAAAATGATCCCCTTGAGTTTCCCGACTCCGACTAAATGAAATGTATTGAATGATTAGGCATGCATCCACAGGATGGCTGTGCATAACTTCTTTTGATAAATGAAATTATCTCAGTTTAAATTTAAGCTTCCCGACGAACTCATAGCCCAGTATCCGTCGGAAAATAGAGACGAATGTCGTCTCATGGTGGTCGATTCCCGTACAGGTGAAATATCCCATCATATTTTTAAGGAACTTATCAACTATTATGATGAGGGAGATGTGTTGATATTCAACGATACCAAAGTATTCCCGGCACGCCTTTATGGAAATAAGGAAAAGACCGGCGCATGTATCGAGGTATTCCTTCTTCGTGAACTCAGCGTAGAGAATAAGTTCTGGGATGTGCTTGTGGAACCGGCCCGTAAGATAAGAATCGGTAATAAATTGTATTTTGGTGATGATGAGTCGATGGTGGCTGAAGTGATCGACAATACCACCTCGCGTGGTCGAACCCTCAGATTCCTTTATGATGGTCCTCATGAGGAGTTTAAGGAAGCCCTTTATGCTTTGGGCGAGACTCCGCTTCCCGAATATATCACCCGCAAGGCTGAACCTGAGGATGCGGAGCGGTATCAATGTATATATGCAGTTCATGAGGGAGCTGTTACCGCTCCGGCCGCAGGTCTCCACTTCAGTCGTGAACTCATGAAGCGCCTTGAGATCAAAGGGGTGGAAAGAGGTTTTCTTACACTCCATTCCGGAAGAGGAAACTTCAAGGAAATTGACGTGGAGGATCTCACCAAGCATCGCATGGATAGCGAGGAGATGTACGTGAATGAAGAACTCGTAGAAATGGTAAACATCGCCAAGGATCACGGGAAGAGTGTAGGTGCGGTAGGAACATCAGTGCTCCGCGCCCTTGCCACTGCGGTGTGTATGGAAGGCAGATTGATGACCTATGGTGGTTGGACTAATAAATTCATATTCCCTCCTTATGATTTCACAGTCTGCAATTCTTTGGTGACTAATTTCCATCTTCCTCTTAGTACAATGCTTATGATGGTTGCTGCTTTCGGTGGTTACAAAACTGTGATGAAAGCTTACGATGTGGCTGTGAAAGAGAAATATCAATTTGGCGCTTATGGTGATGCCATGCTGATCCTCAGATGATAATATATTGATGATTATATCAGACATATAGATTATGAAAGCCGGCTCGTGTAGTCGGCTTTTTTATTTCTGATCCTTTTTCCCCTCAATAATACTACTTGCACCCGAAGACAAACGGATGGTGCGAGCCATCCGTTTGTCTTGGGGAGCGAGAAGAAATTGAATTAACATAGCTAAATATATTTTAACATATTTTTATTTTGATGAAAAACAATGTTT
>CAMWUJ010000024.1 GCA_947177405.1 uncultured Porphyromonadaceae bacterium
TTTGAAGATCAATATATTTAAAATTTTTTAATCGTGCAAATGTACGACTTCAATGCTAAAATTTTATCAATATCTGTATCCGGCATTGGTGTTATTGTTGCGGCGCTTCTTTTTGTTGGGGTCGAAGGGATTGGCGGTAGGATCGAAGTAGTCATCATCTTCCTCTTCTTCCTCAGTCTGATTGCGTTTGTTGTTACGCTTGTCGGCGGCCGGCTTGTTCTTCTTGATCACGTTCGGCTTCATCTGGTCGATGGGGGTGGAGAATACATTCCAGGATTCTTCCTTGTCCCAGTTCTTCTTTATATTGAAAGCTTTGGGATAGTAATAAGCTAAGTCGGGCTGTAACAATTGATCATAGTCACCGGTGTCGAAGAGACCGTTGCCGTTATAGTCCTCTATAAGACGTGCATAGTATTTTCCAGGGGCAAGCCAACGGAACCAGACACTATTGTTGACCACCGGCTCCGTGCGTATCACGGCATCACTGCTGTTGAGCAGTTCCACAAATGTAGGTATTCCGGGATCAAGACCGGAAAGATTGATTTTCAAGGAGCAATATTCATCCTTTTTCTTCACGGTGAATTCATGGGTGAAGGGGCCTGTGACCTGCCCGTAGATTCCGGTGGCCGCAAGGCTATCTGCCGTGATACGATATTTCTCGCCCAATTTCCATTCATAATTTATCAGGAAATCACGTGGTGAGAGCGAATCCATCCTCTCTACTACCGGTTGATTCCCTACCCGTCGCCACACTGTATCGACCATTGTCTCGAGATGGAATGCATCGGTGTTTAATTGTCTTAGGGGGGTGGCAAATTGAAGATGAACCGGTTGATACACCTCATGGGATGATGAGGTCACTGCCGAGAGATCGAGTCTGAGCGCTTTTATGGAATCCTGCATAGCTTGTTCTATCTCCTTCTTATTCTTTTTTGCCGACTCTTTTTTTGCAGCGCCTCTCTTTGGAGCGGGATAAAAGTTCAGGGTGTCGGTGCGTGAGGAAAGGTTGCCTGTGGAGTCGGTACGAAGATACACAGCCTCCACACGTATTGAATCAAGACTCACCAGCGGACGGGGGAGCCAATATACGAGGGAGTCATTTTTGGCATTTCGTTCGAGAATAGCCTCCATCATAAGGCCCGGATAACCGATCACATCTATCTGAGGGAGCGATGCGGCCTCTGTGTTCATCTTGAAAAACAGGCGGGTGGAATCAATGCGTTCATACTTGTCGAGGTATTGAGACCGTTTCTGCGAATTGAAGCTGCGAAGGAGTATATCGTTAGGAAGATAGCGGGTGCGTGTACGATTGATGATCGAGTCGATCTCACCTGTCTTGGAATTGCGGATCGTATCCATAGCGCCTACTCTTTCCGAAGAAGGGGCGACCGTGAAATCGTAGAACGCGATATCCTCTTCGGGATTGGCATATTTATAGTCGTTGTCCTTATCTCCCAAAGCATAGACGCGATATTCCCCCTCCTTCAGACCCCGTATGGTGAAACGTCCTCGGTCGTCGGTCTTGGCCACACGCAGTAGAGGAAGTTTGGTAAAAGCAGAATCAGCAAGATTCCTGGTCACCCCCACAATCATCTCTTGCTGAGGCTCCATAGTCAAGGCATCCAGCACCATTCCTGAGATTCGAAGAGAATCCAGCTCGGGGCCCGTGGAGAAGGTATATGCAAAACCCTGCAGCTTGTTTGACTCGTTATTGTCTTCAATGGCATCAGCGAAATCCACGGTGTAGGTGGTGTTGGCTTCAAGAGAGTCGAAAGTCACCGTCACCTTCCGGCCCAACGACATCACCTTGGGTACACTCTTTCCCACAGGGGAGACCACCACCTTTGAGAATGCGTCCTTCACATTTACAAGCTCATTAAAAGTAAGAGTCATCCTGTTTTTTGAAATATTGACAGATCCGGGAAGCGGGTCGGCGGTGACAAATATCGGAGGATCCTCATCTCGCGGACCTCCCGAAGGATTGCCGATGTTGGCGCAACTGTAAAGCAGGAACGGGAGGAGGAGAAGGATGCAGAGAGGAAAGAAACGGAGACCTTCCGCGGCACGGCCCCGGGAGAAAATCACGCTGACGATATTAGAGAAGGATGTCATTCCGAAAAAATGCTAATTAAAACTAAAGAATATGAAAAAAATATCCCTGAAATTAAATTTAATGCCAAAAATAAGGAAAAATATTGAGAAGTTTAGCCAAAATAGGGAATTTTGTAATAATTAATGCTAAAAACCTCAAAAAAAAGGAGTATATTTGCAAGCTGAAAATAATTTAAACAACAACAAATAACAACAAACATGCAAAACAAAGGGTTTATCAGCACCATTGCAATCCTCTTGGTTTTGATTTGCGGCTTTTATATCTCCTTCTCTTTCGTGACAAGTCATTACGAGAAGAAGGCGAAGGAATATGCGGCAGCGATGGCCAAAACCACTGATGAGACCAATGATGTTTACAAACAGAGTCTGAAGCAATTCAACGACTCGATCGACAAAGAGAAAGTCTATCTTGGCTACACCTACAACCAGGTGCGCAAGATGGAGGTGGGTCTTGGTCTTGACCTCAAGGGTGGTATGAACGTCGTTCTGGAAATATCCGTACCCGATATTCTCCGTCAGTATGCTTCAGGCGACAGCCAGCTAAAAGAAATCAACGCAGCCATCAAGAAAGCACAGGATAGCGGCGCGAAGGGAAGTGACAAAGACTTCATCTCAAAGTTTGCCGCTCAGATTCAGCCCGGAAAGATGTCGGGGCTTTTTGTGCGCGAAGGTGAATACCTGGGCAACCTGAAATCGGGGGCATCCAATCAGGAAGTGGTTGCGGCTCTCGAACAGCAGGTCAACAGTCAGGTGGATGCTGCTTTCAATATTTTCCGCACCCGTATCGACCAGTTTGGTGTGGTGGCTCCCAATATCCAGAAACTCCAGGATAAGAATGGTCAGATCCTTCTTGAGCTTCCGGGTGTGAAAGAACCCGAGCGTGTGACAGAGCTTCTGAAATCAAGCGCCAACCTCGAATTCTTCGAAGTCTATAACTATAACGAGATCTCCAACGAGCTTAACCGTTTCGCAGAGGCATACGCCGCTCAGGATTCAACAAAGCAGGCATCCCAAGTGCTTTCTCTTATCGGAGGCCGTCAGGGCAGCCCGGTAATAGCCCAGGTGCCTACAAATCAGCGTGCGCTTGTAGATTCGATATTCGCATCTCCTCTTGCAAAGCAGATGCTTCCCAACGACCTTACACTCCTCTGGACAGTAAAGGCTGTGGAATATCCAAGACCTGACGGCAAAGGCGGTGTGGCCAAGAAAGCCAACGGTGAGGATCTTACCGACAGCTACTGGCAGCTTGTGGCCCTCAAGGGTGATGCAGTGCTCGAGGGCGATGCAGTGACTTCAGCATCCTCCGAATATGACAACATGCAGGGAAATATGGTCAACATGAAGATGAGCGACCGCGGTGCGCAGGAATGGGCAACCATTACCCGTAACAACATCGGACGATCCATCGCCATCGTGCTTGACGAAAACGTGTATTCATTCCCCAACGTAAACAATGAGATCACCGGCGGAAGCTCGCAAATCACCGGTGGCTTCTCTCCCGAAGAGGCCAACGACCTTGCCAATGTGCTCAAGTCGGGTAAGATGTCGGCAAAGGTTGATGTGGTCAGCAACAACGTTATCGGTCCGAGCCTCGGAGCCGAAGCTATTCAGATGGGTTTCATCTCCTTCATCGTTGCCATCGCATTGCTGATGATTCTGATGGTGGCATATTATGGATGGATTCCCGGTCTTGTGGCTAACGTAGGTCTGATCCTTAACCTCTATTTCACTCTCGGTATCCTTGCATCTCTTCAGGCAGTGCTTACACTTTCCGGTATCGCCGGTATCGTGCTTGCACTCGGTATGGCGGTGGATGCCAACGTGCTTATATTCGAGCGTACCAAAGAGGAGCTTAAGAACGGCAAGAAGCTCCGTCAGGCAATTTCTGAGGGTTACAGCAACGCCTTCTCAGCAATCTTCGACTCAAACCTCACTTCGGTGATCACCGGTGTGATTCTTCTGATATTCGGTTCAGGTCCGATCAAGGGTTTTGCAACAACTCTTATCATCGGTCTTGTCTGCTCATTCTTCACAGCAGTGTTCCTGACCCGTATCGCTTTCGACCTTATCACCAAGAACGGCCGTTGCGCCAACATGACATTCTCCACAGCGCTTAGCCGCAACTTCCTCACCAATCCCAAGGTCAACTTCCTCGGCCAGTGGAAGGTGGCTGCTTCTGTGTGGGTATTCCTCATCGTGGTGGGTATCGCATCGCTCGCGATCCGAGGCATGAACCAGGGTATCGACTTCTCGGGAGGTCGCAACTATGTGGTGCAGTTTGAGAAAGATGTCGATCGTCAGGCTGTGCAGGATAACCTCACACAGCTTCTTCAGAATGAAGCCAACGACAAGACTGTCTCAGTATCTGTGATCAACATCGACAATCCTTCAAAACTTCGTATCTCCACCAACTACAAGATCGCCGACGAGAGCGAGAATGTGGAAAACGAAATTGCCGATCTCCTTTACAAGGGCCTCAAGAATGAGCTTACAGTTAACGGCAAGACAATGGATGAGAATGCCTTCGCCGTAGCTGACGAGGCACATGGTATCATCTCGATCCAGAAGGTGGGTCCTTCGGTGGCCGACGACATGAAGCGTGACGCGGCATGGGCTGTGGGTATCGCACTTGTGTGTATGTTCCTTTACATCCTTCTCCGATTCCGCAACATCGCCTTCTCGGTTGGTGCGCTTTGCGCCGTAATGCTGACTGCATTCCTTATCATCGGATTCTACTCCGTATGCTGGGGCTTCCTTCCCTTCTCTATGGAGATCGACCAGTCGTTCATTGCCGCCGTGCTTACTATCATCGGTTATCAGATCAACGATACCGTGGTAGTGTTCGACCGTATCCGTGAGATGATGCATGTATATCCCAAAGAGGACAGATACAAGACCTTCAACAAATCGCTCAACCAGACCTTGAGCCGTACGGTGATGACTTCGTTCTCCACTCTGCTTGTGCTTCTCTGTATCTTCTTCCTTGGTGGCGACACTATCCGTTCGTTCACATTCGCGATGATCTTCGGTGTGATCGTGGGTACATTCTGCTCGCTCTATTGCGCCGCTCCTGTGGCCTACAGCATCATGCGCCGCAAGATAGAGAAGAATATGGCCGACAACGATGGCAAGCCCATGCTTCAGGGTAACCGTAGATTCAAGTAAAACTACATAAATTGTTTCATATTAAATTTTATGAGGTTAGAGTGGCCGGCGCAGTGATGCGACGGCTATTTTTTTAACATCCGACTGATAATAAATATCTATATTTCGAGTTATCTAAACAGGATCTCTCAGGCCGGAAATCACGGAGCTTCCTTGATTGCCGGCTTTATTTCTTTTCTTCCATTCCGAAGTGAAAATGAAGAGGAGGAACATGTTAAACCTAAAACTTATCTTCATGAAGAAATTTTTACTTTTAGCGTTAGCTTCATTAAGTATTCTCCCGGTCTGGGCTCAGACCGGAAAAGAGGAATCAAATGTAATCAAAGTTTATGACAGCGTGGTGTTCTATGACGGATACCGTCTGGCCGATAATCCCGACAGCCTTCTTCAGGATGGGGTGAAACGACACTCGTGCTCGCTCTATTCCAGAAAGCTTACCGACGAACAGCTTGATGCAATCGGGGAGAACCTGAATCTGAATGTATATGTCGAGGCTTTATGCGACAATTATGACCGAATAGGAAACATCAACATCGCCTTTGTGGAAAAGGGATCTGAAAGCTATGTTCCGGGCGAGACCGACAGAATAGAGATAGGTCGATTCATCACTCCTTTCATGAATAAGAACAAGGACCCCAAGGTGGTGCCTTACAGCTATGAGGTGAGCTATCTCAGCAACCTTCTTCGCGATGAGGACCTGAGAGAAAAATATGACCTTTGGCTTGAATTCGAGCTGTTCGGAGTCCCTTATGCCGCCAACCAGCAGATAAGGGGGTGTGCCGACCGAAGCGATGTATTTGCCGGCACATTGGAGTTTGTCACCGGATCACCGGCTCCGGCCTCAAAAGGGAATGTTCTCGTGCCAATAGTGATAAAGAAGCCCGAATATATAGGAGCAAACCTTAACAACTATAAGAGAGAGGCCACTGATACGATCACCAAGACAGTCAAGACCTACACATATACGGTTCCTGAGAATGTGGCTGATGCGCAATTGGTGCTTATCACTTCCAATCACGGCGCCAATGACGGGGGTGAGGAGTATAACCGCAGAAAGCATTTCGTCTATGTTGACGGCGATCTTGTGCTGACTTATATTCCCGGAAGAGACAGCTGCGAGCCATTTAGGAAATATAACACACAGCCAAACGGCATCTATGGCTTTTCCCCTATGTCGGATGAGGAATGGCAGTCGTTCAGCAACTGGTGTCCGGGGGATGTGATCGATAACCGGATCATCAGTCTCGGAGCATACAAGGCCGGAGAGCATAAGGTCATGATTCGTGTTCCGGATGCTAAATTCAGGGGGAAGCAGGGAGATATTCCGGTGTCCCTTTATTTCCACGGCCTGAAAGAAGGATCATTTGAGGCAGGAGTCTCTGAGGTGGCCCCCACTAAGGGAAGTGTGGAAGTGGTGAAGAGAGGAAATCTTCTGTATGTCGATACTGAGATGGATGTACGTTCTGTAGAAGTTTATAGCCAAGCTGCCGAGCTGCTTCATCGCCAGTGGAATAACAACCCGATATCTCTTGAATCGTATGTGCCCGGAGTATATGTGGTATGCGTGGAGCTCACGGATGGTATAATGATAGCGAAAAAGGTGATATTCTAATATATCAGATATATCACCGAAACTTTAAAAGATATGAACGGCCGCTTTATCCCCTGCGACAAAGCGGCCGTTATTATCCGGAAGAGGGTGGTGGGATTATTTTTCTCAAAAAGATGGATTTTAACATTTCAGTATTAAACAAAGAGGGGAGCAGCGGGGTTATGTTAACATAATCTATAACGAAAACCAAACGAAACCAAATTCAGATACTATGAGCACAACGATATTGAAATCCGTTCTCTTTTCCGTCTCCCTTCTTGGAGCAGCTTCACTTACCGCAGGAAATTCCCCATCCTTGTCTGAAATGACATCAGCAGAAATCATATCCATGATTCCGGAAAGCGTGTCGGTGATCTCAAGCAATGCCGATTCTAATTCCAATGCCATTGTGGTGAGCGGAGAGGATCTTCTGACCAAAGCTTACGGCGCATTGCCCGCAGTGAATAGTTTTGAAGAGACTATGAATCTCGCCGAAGATGTGCTGAATATGACTCCCACCCGTGAAGACGGCTATCTGTGGCTTGACTCCGCCGACGGATACAATATCAATTATAAAGGGATGACCCCTGATGTTTCCGCATTGGTGCGTCTGGAGAATGATTCCATATCAGATTACGGATTCTTCTTCCTCTTCCCTTATTCAGAGATTTCAAAAGGAGATCTCGATTCCAAGACACGTTTCAGCTCGATGATGCTCGAGGATTTCGAGAATATAGGGGTGGATATGGGTGCCAACAGCTATACCTCCGACCTATTTGAGGTGAACGGTGACTATTCAGATAATTTTATGGCGATGCGACTCATAGATGACAAGGAAGGGGAGCGTTATATTCTTCTTCTGAGCGTAGAGCCTAATGCGATCACACCCGCAGACAAAGTTTTGGCAGAATGATTTACACGCGCAGACAAAGCTTTGAAGAATAAATTTAGAGATAAATTAGGTTAAATAAAGTTAAAAATAGTAAAATAATGGTTTAAATAAAGCTTTTTGTGATTTTGAGCAGAATCAAAATAAATAAAAGCGGCAAAAAATTATTATCTTTGCAAAAGAATTCCGGAGGGGACGCAAGTCTCCTCCGCGTTTTTTAGAATGGCTTTCCCGAAAGGGAAACGCAAAAAAGAAAAGAGAGGATAACTTCAATGATAGATAAAGAGAAGCTTAAAACCTTCATAGAGCAGGAGCTTGAAGGATCAGAATATTTCCTTGTGGATCTGAAAATCAGCACAGACAATGAAATCATGGTTGAGATTGACTCGGATGAGAGTGTGGATATCGACTATTGCATCGCATTGACCCGAAAGATAGAGGAAGCCTTCCCGCGCGACGAGGAAGATTATGATCTTGAGGTAGGATCAAGCGGTCTGACCACTCCATTCAAGGTGATACGTCAATATGAGAAGCATATCGGCGACGAAGTGGAGGTGCTTGAGAAAGGAGGCAAGAAGCTTCAGGGGATTCTGAAGAGCGCTGATCCGGAAAAATTTGTGGTGACCGTAACCGAGAAGGTGAGACCGGAAGGTGCCAAGCGCCCTGTGATGCAGGAGCGCGACGTCGAGTATGGTTACGCGGATGTGAAGCAGGTGACCTATCTTTTGAAATTCTGACCCACTTAACCGCGGATTTAACCGCGATATTCAATAAAGAAAAAACTACAAAATCGCAATAATGGCAAAGAAAGCAGAGACAGTGAATATGGTCGATCAGTTTCAGGAGTTCAAGGAACTGAAGAATATTGATAAGACCACTATGATATCAGTGCTTGAGGAGAGTTTCCGCAATGTACTGGCAAAGATGTTCGGCACTGACGAGAACTTCGATGTTATCATGAATCCCGACAAGGGAGACTGTGAGATATATCAGAATCTCGAGGTTGTGCCTGATGGAGAGGTGGAAAACAAGGATATGCAGATCGGCCTGACCGAGGCCCGCGAGATAGACCCCGAGTGTGAGATCGGCGAAGATGTGACACGCCGCATCTTCTTTGAGAAATTCGGACGTCGCGCTATCCTTACTCTTCGCCAGACACTACAGTCGAAGATCCTCGATCTTCAGAAAGATGCCATATATTCGAAGTTCAAGGAGCTTGAGGGCGAGGTGGTCGCAGCTGAGGTGCATCAGATATGGAAACGCGAGATGCTCCTTATTGATGAGGACCAGAACGAGCTCATCATGCCCAAGGACGAGCAGATTCCCGGAGACTTCTTCCACAAGGGAGATGTGGTGAAGGCAATCGTGAAGCGTGTGGATAATCCCAATAACAATCCAAAGGTGATTGTGAGCCGCACCGATGAGCGATTCCTCCGTCGTCTTTTCGAACAGGAGGTGCCTGAGATTCATGACGGTCTTATCACGATTCGCGATGTAGCCCGTATTCCGGGTGAGCGTGCCAAGATTGCAGTGGAGAGTTATGACGACCGCATTGATCCTGTGGGAGCATGTGTGGGTATCAAGGGAAGCCGCATCCACGGTATAGTGCGGGAGCTCCGCAATGAAAACATCGACGTGATCTCATATACGGCCAATCCGTCGCTTTATATCCAGCGTGCGCTCAGCCCCGCCAAGATTTCATCTATCCGTCTCAATGAGGAGGAGAAGAAAGCGGAGGTGTTCCTACATCCGGATGAGGTGTCGCTCGCTATCGGAAAGGGCGGCATGAACATTCGTCTGGCTACAATGCTGACCGGATATTCCATCGATGTATATCGCGATATCGAGGAGGGAGAGGAAGATATCTATCTCGATGAATTCAGCGATGAAATCGACGGATGGGTGATCGAGGCCCTCAAGAACCTTGGACTTGGCACAGCGAAGGCCGTGCTTAACGCAAGCAAGGAGCTTCTCGACCAGGCCGATCTTGAAGACGATACGCTGGAGCATGTGATGGAAGTGCTCCGGGCCGAGTTTGACGATTGATCGTGAGACCGTACACCGACCCCCGACGTCACACCCCCGGGTGGCGCCCGGTAACAATATCAGGGATTGGATAGAGGAACGCCCCGGGGCGTTCGTCCCGGGGAAATCCTTCAGTATCTAAAACCGTTTTATGCGTACAAAAATAAGCAAAATAGTAAAAGACCTTAACGTCGGACTCAGCACCGCTGTGGAGTTTCTCCGTAAACACAATATCGAAGTTGAGGAGAATAATCCCAATGCACGGATTGACTCCCACGCTGTGGAGATGCTCACAAAGGAATTCAGCACCGACAAGGATGTGAAGAAAAGAAGCATCGATATCATCAACACCAAGAAAGAGAAGAAGAACGACAGGGTACAGACCAAGGAGGTAAAGACTGAGATTCCCCAGCCCAAGATACTCGGGAAGATCGATCTTTCAAGCGCAGGCAAGCCGCAGACTCCGCAGCCTAAAAAGGAGGAGAAAAAGGAAAAGAAGGCCGAGATGAAAGAGGCTGCTCCTTCGAATACAGTAAAGGCGGCACCGGCTCCCAAGCCGGTGGAGAAGCCGGTGGAGAAAAAAGAACCGGCTCAGGAAAAGAAGCCGGCTCCTGAGCCCGCACGTGATTCCTCTGCCAAGCAAGCCTCGGCCGCCGGGGAGAAGCCGGCTAAGGAAACACCCAAGATTACCGAAGCTCCTGTCGTAGCCCAGACTCCTGCCGCTACGGAGAAGAAAGCCCCGGCAAAGGAGCCTCAGACAAAGAATGAGTCAACTACAAAAGATAATTCAGTGAACAATAACCAACATCCTGAGAAGAAGGAGAAATCCGCAACCCCCCGGACCGAATCACAGAATACGTCCCAGCAGCCGGAAAGCAAGGTGTTCCGCCTGTCGGCTCCGGCACAGGGTCCGGAATTGAAAGTCGTAGGCAAGATCGACCTCGCATCGCTTAACCAAGCCACCCGTCCGCGCAAGAAAAGCAAGGCGGAGAGAGCACGTGCCGCCCAGGGCAATGACTCCGACCGCAAGAAGCGCAAGAGAATAGGGAAGGAGAAGGTAGATATCGAAAAAGCCGCAGCACAGCCCGGCTTCGGGTCCGACGGGCGCAAGAAAGACCGCGGAGGAAATCAGGGCGGAGGCAATAACCAGGGCGGCCGCAATAACGCCGGGCATGGTGGCCAGCGCAACGAAAACAAGGGAGGAGGACGCAACCGCGGACGCAACCGTGATGATCGTCGTCAGAACAAGCCCGAGGTTAACGCCGAAGATGTGCAGAAGCAGGTGAAGGAAACCCTTGCCCGTCTCACCAACAAGACCACAAAGAAGAGCGTGAAATGGCGTAAGGAGAAACGTGAGGAGATGCACAACCGTGAGCTCGAGAACCAGCAGCGTGAGGCTGCCGAGAGCCGCGTGATCAAAATCACGGAGTTTGTCACCGCCAACGACCTCGCCAACATGATGGATGTGCCCATCAACAATGTAATCGCGACCTGCATGAATCTGGGTGTGATGGTCTCTATTAACCAGCGACTCGACGCCGAGACAATCAATATCGTGGCTGAGGAATTCGGATTCACCACTGAATTTGTGAGTGCCGATGTGACAGAGGCTATCGAGACCGTAGAAGATAACGAGGAGGATCTCGAGGAGCGTCCACCTATTGTGACCGTGATGGGTCATGTGGACCACGGTAAGACTTCACTGCTCGACTATATACGCAAATCCAATGTGATCGCCGGAGAGGCCGGAGGTATAACCCAGCATATCGGAGCATACAATGTCAAGCTCTCCGACGGACGCCGAATCACATTCCTGGATACTCCCGGTCATGAGGCATTCACCGCTATGCGTGCGCGTGGAGCCAAGGTGACCGACCTTGCAATCATCATCGTGGCTGCCGACGACGACGTGATGCCCCAGACAATCGAGGCGATCAACCATGCTTCTGCCGCCGGTGTGCCGATGGTATTTGCTATCAACAAGATAGATAAGCCAGCCGCAAACCCTGACAAAATCAAGGAGGAACTTGCCAACATGAATTATCTCGTCGAGGAATGGGGTGGTAAATATCAGAGTCAGGATATCTCTGCCAAGAAAGGTCTTGGTGTGGAGGAACTTATGGAGAAGGTGCTTCTTGAAGCCGAGCTCCTCGAACTCAAGGCCAATCCTAACCGTAACGCCATCGGATCAGTGATCGAATCCTCGCTGGATAAGGGTCGTGGTTATGTGGCTACGGTGCTCGTGCAGAACGGTACGCTCCATGTGGGCGACGTAATCCTTGCCGGAACACATTTCGGAAAGGTGAAAGCGATGTTCAATGAGCGTAACCAGCGTGTCACCGAGGCCGGTCCTTCCACTCCGGTCCTTATCCTCGGACTCAACGGTGCTCCCACCGCGGGCGACACCTTCAATGTGCTCGACACTGAGCAGGAAGCACGCGAGATCGCCGGAAAACGCGAACAGCTACAACGTGAGCTTGGCCTCCGCACCAAGAAGCGTGTTGGACTTGAGGAGCTGGGCCGTCGTAGGGCTCTCAACGACTTCCATGAGCTAAACCTTGTGGTGAAGGGAGATGTGGACGGATCAATCGAGGCACTTTCAGATGCTCTGCTAAAGCTGTCCACTCCCGAGGTGCAGGTCAATGTGCTCCACAAAGGTGTGGGAGCTATCTCCGAATCTGATGTGACTTTGGCAGCCGCTTCCGACGCTATCATAATCGGCTTCCAGGTTCGTCCTTCAGCAGCCGCTAAACGAGAGGCCGAGAAAGAGGGAGTCGAGATTCGTCTATATTCGGTGATCTATAAAGCCATCGAGGAGGTGAAAGATGCTATGGAGGGTCTCCTTTCTCCCGAAATCAAGGAAGAGATCACCGGTACGGCTGAAGTGCTCCAGACCTACCATATATCCAAGGTCGGCACTATTGCCGGTGCTATTGTGCGTGATGGTAAGATCAAACGTCAGTCGAAAGTGCGCGTGATCCGCGACGGCATCGTTATCTATAGCGGTGAGCTCGGTTCGCTCAAGCGCTTCAAGGATGATGTCAAGGAAGTGGTATCGGGTTACGACTGCGGTCTTTCCGTGCAGGGTTACAACGATATCCGCGAAGGCGATATGATCGAGGGCTTCGAGGAAGTGGAAGTGAAGAAGACTCTCTGATAAAGACAGGGAATGAAATATTATATAAATATCGGCACCAATCTCGGCAATCGCCGGCTCAATCTGAGCCGGGCGGTGGCAGCCGTGGAGAGGAGGTTTGGATATTTTGAGATATCTAAAGTGGTGGAATCGGAGCCCTGGGGCTTCGACTCCACCAATCTGTTTCTGAATGTGGCTATGATGTTTGAAAGCGATATGGAGCCCATAGATGTGCTTCATGCTCTTCAGGAGATAGAGAAAGCTATTTCTCCGGAAGCGCATCGCAATCCTGACGGGTCTTATCGCGACCGCCTGATTGATATCGATATCATGGCCATCGAGAATGTCACAGTCGATACCGAGGAGCTAAAGGTGCCTCATCCCCATCTCTTCGACCGTCCCTTCTTTATAAATCCTCTCAAGGAATTGCTTGGAAAGGATCCGGATTAAATTGGTGGAGAGACAGATAATAAAAAAGATGCGGGAATCAATTGATTTCCGCATCTATATTTTTAAGGAATTCCCCTAAACCCGGATTGGCGGCGATAGCCTTAGCCACAAATTCAGCGGGAGGGAGTGCCTTCACAATCTCCACCGTAGGGTCAAGCTCGGCGCGAATTGAGATGAAATCGTTCTGAAGCGAATCCCGCAGGAAGGTTACGAGTTTGGTGGACGATTCGAACGCCTGTTTCTGTGCCGGATGCTCCACGAGAATCAGGAATTCGTTCTCTCCGGCAACCTCAACCTTAGCCTTTCTCATGGCGGAGGTAAGGATACGCTCGTCGGGATTGTTCTGAATGAAAATATTCCATGCATTGATAAACCGATCTATGTTCACCGGTGTCTTTCTGCGCTCCAGAGAGGAAGTGGTGTGGCCGGATGATCCTGAGATGCTGAATGTCTGGGGAGCCGCCATAGGTCGGTGTGGCATATCGGGTCGGGGTGCGGGAGAGGATTGGCGCTGAGCGGTCGTCTGTGGGGTTGCCGCTGCGGGTTGCCGCTGAGCGACCGTCTGTGGGTTTGCCGCAACAGAGTGCTGCGTTGCCGGCTGCCGGGGAGGGGCTGCGGTGGCCGGTGCTGCTTTACCAGGCGCAATGGCCGGATTCCCTAAGGGAGGATTCTTGTAGGTTCCGGAAAAGGGAGGATCCGCCGGGGAGAGAAGTTGGCAGAGACGAATGAGAGTCACCTCTACAAGAAGCTGTTTGTTAGAGGCCGTGCGATAGTTGAAGTCGCAGTCGTTGAGAATCTTCATTGCCGCATAATACCATTGCAGGGGGAGCGATCCTGCCTGTTGTCTGAAACGCGCCGCCGTGTCCTCGGGCAATTCGAGCAGAGGAAGAGTGCGTGCGTCGGCAGCCACCATGAGGTCGCGCACATGGGAGGCGAGGCCGTTGATGAAGAAAAGAGAATCGAACCCTTTGTCGCGCACCTCCTTATAGATTACCAGCGATTCCGGGATGTCTGATTTTGCAAAGGCATCTGTAAGACGGAAATAATATTCATAGTCGAGCACATTAAGCGTCTCGATTGTGGATTCATAAGTCACGTTTCCACGGCAAGAGGCAGCCACCTGGTCGAAGATCGACAAAGCATCACGCATAGCTCCGTCGGCTTTGCGGGCAATCACACTGAGGGCACGACGTTCGGCAACAACACCTTCATTCTGAGCCACATATTCCAGATGATCCACCGTGTCATCGATAGTGATACGCTTGAAATCATATATCTGACAACGCGAGAGGATAGTGGGTATCACCTTGTGCTTCTCGGTAGTGGCAAGGATGAATATAACATAGGATGGTGGTTCTTCCAAAGTTTTAAGGAAGGCATTGAAGGCAGCGGAGGATAGCATGTGTACCTCATCGACAATGAAAACCCTGTATTTCCCGACCTGAGGAGGAATATTGACCTGCTCGGTAAGGGCGCGGATATCATCGACGCTGTTATTGGAGGCGGCATCGAGCTCGATGAGGTTATATGAATTGCCCTGTTCGATAGCCTTGCAGGAATCACATTCACCGCAGGCCTCCCCGTCGGGAGTAGGATTGAGACAGTTGATAGTCTTGGCGAATATACGCGCGCAGGATGTTTTTCCGACACCACGAGGCCCGCAGAAGAGATAGGCTTGTGCGAGGCGACCCGAGGTGATGGCATTTTTAAGGGTAGAGGTAAGGGTTTTCTGACCCACCACTGTCTTGAAAGTAGCGGGACGGTATTTTCGGGCGCTGACTATATATTTAGGGTTGTTTTCAGACATTTGAGTGATAGTTGTGGTGAACCATCCCGGGAAGATCCGGAATGATGGCACAAATAAAAAGAAATAATTACAAATCTAATAAAAAAAAACGATAGCATAAAGAGAAATATGCAACAATCCGGCCTATGAGGCGTTACAATTTTAAGAATAACCGAAATTTAACAATTAAATATGAAGAGTTCTTTATACACTCGCACCGGCGACGACGGCACTACATCGCTCGTAGGAGGTGCCCGCGCAAAAAAGAACTGTGCGCGACTCGAGGCCTATGGGGCGATTGATGAATTATCCTCTTATCTTGGAGCCATAGCATCCGATATCCGCTGCGAGAGCGAGTTGCAGGGACAGGTACGGGCCGTTCAGAACGAGTTGTTCAACGTAGGTGCCTATCTTGCCACCCGTCCCACAGTAGGGGAGGAGCAAGGGTGCGCGAGTCTGACTCCGGAGAAGATGAGCCAGCTTGAAGGCTGGATCGATGCCCTTGATGAGCAGACACCCAAGATAAATGCGTTCATACTTCCCGGGGGAAGCGAATTGGCTTCAAAGGCACATCTTGCAAGGGTGATATGCCGCAGGGCGGAGCGTCGGATAATTGACCTTTCCGATGAGGAATATGTTGATCCGAATGTGATAGCTTATATCAACCGCCTATCCGACTATCTCTTTATCGCAGCCCGTTATATCAATTTCATGAGAGGAGTGAATGAGGTGGTGTGGCAACAGAACAAATAATAAATCGGGGCACATGCCTGAAAATTAACTTGGATAAAACAGTCAACGGCCAAGGCCGGTGATAATTATAGAAAACAAAAAAACAGAAAGATATGTATTGGACATTAGAACTTGCGTCAAAGCTTGAGGACGCACCCTGGCCTGCAACCAAGGAAGAACTTATTGACTTCGCCATGCGCAGCGGCGCGCCGATGGAGGTGATAGAGAATCTCCACGAGATAGAAGATGAGGGAGAAATTTATGAAAGTATAGAAGACATCTGGCCCGACTATCCCTCCAAAGACGACTTCTTCTTCAACGAAGAGGAATATTAAAGAGAAATTTTTAGTTAAGCATCTGAAAATCAATGGCTAAACAAAAATTAGTTTGTTTGGCCATTGGTTTTTAATGGTCTTAAATGGTGTAGTTTGTTTGGCTAAAATACGTTATTTTGGAGGAAAATCCGAGTTTGTTTGGCTAAAATTCATTACCTTTGCACTGGTTTGTGAGTATTGCATTAAACCCGATTATTAACCTCAAAACAGACTATTAGAATGGGAAGACCTAAACGACTCTATCCACTTGGAAAATATCGCCTCCGTATCCGAGGTTCTATAGACTCAAGCAAGGCTTATCTTGTCGAACTTGAATATACATGGAATCGTCAGATTGTAAGAAAGGGTATGAATATTTTCGTTAAAGTTGGAGACTGGAATGAAAAACTGAATAAGGGCCGCGGGGGTGTGAAGAACAGTTACGGACCGGAAGCAAATCGCATCAACGCATTGCTTCTTGGCCGAGTAGATAAGATAGATGGGCTTCTTGCTGAATACTCCCAGCGAAACCCGAATCAAATAACAGCACAGCTGATTAATGATTTTCTATCTGACAAACCTTTGATTCGACAGGACAAGGGTAAGGATTTTATTGAGTTTGCTACTGAGCGACTGGACTCGGATTATTCTCGTAATCGTATTGGAAGGAGTCGTTACATGAATGGTAAGAGCGGATTGAATATTTTCCAGACATTCCTACGTGCTACTAAGAAAGGGACATATAAGACTGATAGCATTTATGTAGGAGAAGTATCTGTTGAGCTTATCGATGAATACATCAGTTGGAGGAGGGATGTGAAGTTGAATTGTGATGCTACTATCAATCATTCGTTAACTCCAATACTTAAGGCATGTGCGTATGCTGCTGAGTTGAGGCTGATAGAGCCCTCAATAAACGCCCGCCTTCAGGATATGAGAATTGCTCCTAAGATTGCCTTATCAATCGATGAAAGTGAGTTTGATGGAAAAAGCCTTAGTCAAGAAGAGTTTGGTAAGTTGGTGGAATTTTACAGTTGCGATAAAGAGACTCGTCGTAAGGAATTTATTGAGATGTTTCTTTTCGCTTTCCATGCCTGTGGATTAAGGGTAGTGGATGTGATGACTCTTCAATGGGGTCATATTGACTTTGAGAAGAAAGAACTCCGTAAGGTGATGGTCAAAACCAATAAGAGGCATGTCATTCCTCTTAGTGAACCGGCTATAGATATTTTGAAGAAATGGAAGGAAAAGAGACCTGATGCGAAGTATGTTTTTGATTTGGTAAAGGATGAACTTGATATAGACAATGACGAAAGCCTTTACCGGGCAAGAAACAGTGCAACCAAGTGTATAAATCAATCCCTAAATGTTGTTGGGGAAAAGTTAGGGCTTAAATTTAGTTTAACTATGCATGTAGCGCGCCATACCTTTGCAGTCTTAGCTCTCAACAATGGATTATCAATGACTGTCGTCAGTCGGCTTCTTGGTCATGCAAGTACCGATATTACCGAAAAGGTCTATGCCAAGTTTCTTCCTGAGACACTTTCGGTAGAAATGGCTCGAATTAATTCCGAATTAGAAAAGTATCGGTTATTTTAAAATCAAAATGGGTATAAAAGAGTCTTAGGAGAATCCCATAGTATTAAACGTAAACAAAACTGAGAATTTTAATCATTCCATTGTGTTGGAATATATGGACTCCAATGGTAATGGAATAGTTAAAACCCATTTTGCAGCGACTATGAGAGAAATACACTTTTGTGTTAGGCATAAGCAGATTAGTTCTATTATCTTTGCATGTATTTTAATATAGATATACATGAACAGATATAATAGAAATCGAATATATGTGGGCGAAGAAGAGCAAGAAAAAGTGCGTGAGACAAAGATCTTGCTAGGCGGAGCAGGTATTGGAAGCATTATCGCTGAATGTGCCCTGCGCTTCGGCTTTGAAGATATTGTGATTGTTGATGGTGACAAGGTTGAATTGACAAACCTTAATCGACAAAATTATGAAAACCGAGATATAGGGAAATATAAAGCAGAATGCCTTGCGAAACGGTTAAAACGCATAAATCCCAAGGCAAATATTCAGTTCCACAACGCTTACATTGATAAAGATAATGTAAGGGAATTGCTTAATGGTGTCAAAATAGCAATCAATGCCCTTGATTTCAAAAGTGAAATTCCTTTTGTATTCGATGAATTATGTTCGGAGCGAAAAATACCGGTTCTACATCCCTATAATTTTGGTTGGGGAGCCTTTCTTACAATTGTTAAGCCGGGAAGTTATCAACTTAAAGAACTATCCGAAGAATGGTCGGGATTTGAGTTAAAAATGGCAGAATTTGTGGCTCGTTACTGTATGTTTTGGAATATACCTAATAGATGGCTTGATGAAGTAATTGATGCTTATAAGAGAGAGTCGGAGGGGCTTCCTCCTCCTCAACTTTCTATTGCTTCATGGGTCGTGGCAGGACACTGTGTAAATGCAATTTTTGACATTATAACCGGAAAAGAGGTGAAATATTTCCCAAAATTTTATTTCTCATCCTTAAGGTGCGATATAACATAATATTATATCAACCTTTCAATAGACGACAAAAATACTACACAAAAGTGTAGATTTTTGCTTTATAATAGCGGTATTACACAAAAGTGTAATACCGCTACTTCTATTTGGGTATAATTTTGCAGAAAAATTGCAAAATTTATGGAGTCAAAAATTTGGACATGTGATAAGTATGCTATTTTTCAAGTTGGCAATGACCGAATTCATGAAATAGTTGAATTTGTAGTAACTCAAAACTATGGTCACCATACATCACATTCACTTCCTATTATAGCTAAAAGTGAGATTGAAGACATTTGCAAAGAGGAAATCTCCTATTCAAAAGATTCAACATATTTTATTGTCCGGGATAAAGTTGGGAAATTGATCGGGAGCATAAGGGTCTTCCGATGGGACAAGCAGACGCCAATGCCTATGCAGAAGATATTCCACATTTCCCCATTAGAGATGGTGGAGGATACACCAGCTACTTCCTTCTGGCATATTGGACGATTTGCTATTGATTCAACCTCCGACTTCTCTACCATCATATTGTTCAAGCAGCTCATGGCACTCGCTGTTTCTCTGATACTGGGGGAGGATGACAGTTATATGATTGCAGAAACCGACAAACATCTTCTACGGGTAATGAACGCCCTCGGCATCGAGACGCATCAGATAGGCAATCCGCTCATTTACCTTGCATCCGAGACAATCCCTGTGTATTCAAGTAAAAAAGGACTAACCAAGTTCTACCAAAGTTGTTATCCCCTTCTTGACGTATCATAGAAGACATCAATCATACTACACAAAAGTGTATAAATGATTTAAAAATCAAGGAAATACCCTTTTGTGTACCATACATGTATGGAGTTCTGATTAATTTTGCACAGTAATAAATGAGATGAAGTCGACAACATCGAAATCAAAAAACAGAAAAAATGAAATTAATAACTAAGCCAATCAAAGCAATGGCATATATATTGGCCATATGCTCTCTTGCATCTTGTAACAATGAAGATGCGCCCACCTCAGTTTCTCAAGCAGAACAGAATCCTGACGAATTCCTTAACATAACCTATGAGGGGGAACTGTATAGGAATATCCCTACCACCTATGACAAGAATGGTGAATTCGTGTTTCTTGACGATGAGTTCGCAAAGATATATGAAGAGAACCTGAAAGGTTCCACCACTCTCTCGATTCATCTAATCGATGAATCATCCATCGAGATGTTCAAAACACTTGAGGACAATCTTCTCGCACATGGAATCGACCCTATCACTATTCCTGTTGAGGAGGGTGCCTCTACTAGAACAGGAGTGTCATCAGAAGAGAATTTCCTCGGTACGGTAGATCTTTGGGATGATAAAGGATTTAAGGATACTCATTGGCAGTTTGGTATACTGACTGCCTCTAACCCTAAATGGTTCTAGTGGTCGGTTAAGAATATTAGAAGTATTATAGGTAATTTTTTGCTTTAATAGTATAGATATTTTGTGCTAATTATAATATTATACATCCTTTTTCTTGTCAAAAAAGCAACCATTCTTATGACTACAATAACCGTTTTTTCGTTTTCCGACCACTAGAACCTAAATGGGTAGAGAATCTCAAATCACCGTATAAGTTTAACGATAAATGCTCTTCGCTAATATTGACCAATTATCTCCCTAATGACGCATCAAAAGATCTGAATATGGGATCCTACACACTTAAATACTCAGAGGCAACGTTGGTATTTATTGGGTATGATGATCGAGGATATACGGATCGAACCTTCACAGCTTTAGCTAACCCAGGTGAAACTAAACAATGGCGAGAACTCAAGAATTTCAATGATAAGATGAGTTCATTGAAGCTTTTCTTTGCTAAGACTGGTGTCTTTACGACCGAAGGAGCCTCTAAATAAACCATGCAAGAGGGAGAATGTTGTTAAGTCTTATTCATATCTAACAGTATGTATTAAGCTTATAGTTAGGACTGAGATAACAACATTCTCTCTGTTTAGACTCATTTTTTATAATACAAAATCTATTATGCGTACAGTATATTCTTTCCTATCATTCATAATTCTCTTAATTATGTCATCATGCAGCAATCAGGATGAACCCTCTCCTGACAATGAAGGTAGTCCACGTGATTGGACTTATGGAAAAAATCAAGTGCAATTCTACATCGACAATGTGGAGCAGACATCCGTTTCAGAAATCACCGTTAGGTCATTGCAGCTGGAAGGCTCTGGTGACAACGATGTATTCCCTTGGTATGATGCAACCCTTAAAGTCAAGGGCCTACTACCCAAAGGTAAGGTTTTCAATATTCAGGTAATGGCTGATGTGGAAAGATTTGAAGGTTCCACCGTTTACGATGGAGTTGAATACAATGTTACGGGGGAATATACGGGTAATCCTTTTGAACACTATAAAGATATGGGTATAATCATATATCTTGTGAAAAAATAATACGGGTATGGCACGTTGGGCTATAACAATATCTTTTGCTTTGGCTTTTACCTGCTCGTATGCGCAATCTCCGGCCGACACTTTACCGAATCAGACTCTCGATGAGGTGATAGTGTCGGCTACCGGTGCACACCGTAACCTACGAGCAGCCGAGATGGGGAGACATGTATTGGGCAAGGATGCAATTATGAAACTACCTGTTCTTTTCGGAGAACCCGACGTGGTAAAGGCCTTACAGACTCTTCCAGGTGTATCTCAAGGTGTGGAGGGATTTACGGGGCTATATGTGCATGGTGGTGACAATGATCAGAATCTTTTTTTATATAATGGCTTACCACTTTACCATGTAAGTCACTTGGGAGGGATTTTCTCATCCTTCAACGTCTCGACAATCCGTAATGTGGATTTCTTCAAGTCTGCTTTTCCGGCAAGGTTCGGAGGCCGCATATCAAGTATCACAAACATAAACATGAGCTCTCCGGACTTTGAAAAATACACAGGCAAGTTCACCATCGGTCTATTAGCGGCAAACGGTTATATCTCGGGACCAATAGTCAGAGATAAAGTAGCGTTCAGCGCAGCCGTAAGACGTTCATGGATTGATGTAGTCGGTTTACCGGCTTTGGCCATTGTCAATGCCATACAGAAAAAGAACGGAAAGAAGACTATCGCTGCCTATAACTTCACGGACTTCAATGCACGTATTGACTGGAAACTTGGAGAAGGAAAGCTTTATGCAATAGGCTACTACGGTCATGATTATCTCAAAATAGGAGACAGGGAATTTGAGTCAACCGACAAGACAATGATTGTCAATCCTGATGGTTCAATTGGTTCTGCAACTCCGGATGAAGACCAGACCCGGTTTTTCGATGAGAATACGAACAGACTCTCCTGGGGAAACTGGGGAGTATCTCTCAACGCGGACTACCGTGTTGGACAAGGCAACCTCAATACAGTGGCTTACTATACAAACTATGCGTCTCATTACAGCCAGAAAAGCGAGCATCAGACTGATCTTTCAGACGATACCACTTACGGTTATACCTTCAACAGCACACGTAACTCCATCGCAGATATAGGTATCAATACCCAGTATATTCAACAGTTTGAGGAGCTATATCTACTTAAAACCGGGATTGGCTACGTACATCACAATTATCACCCTGAAGGCTTACAGAATGAATATGCCGATGCAGAAAGAAATTGGAATGACAATAATGACAACCCGTCGGTCAGATCAAATGAAGTTTTCGCCTATATCGACAATCTGTTTAATTTCGGAAGTCGGGCATCACTTGACGTAGGCCTGAGGTTTGTAAACCATCAAATTCAGGGCAAATCCTTCCCTCGCCTTGAACCGAGGGCATCCTTAAGGGTAAATGTAAGCGACGATTATAGTATAAAGGCATCATACGCATGTATCAACCAATTCGTACAGCAGGTTTCAAGCAACTATATAAATCTACCCACAGATCTTTGGCAACCCGTCGGAAAAGGAGCACAGCCGTTGGGTAGCGATCAGTATTCTTTAGGTTTCTACGGCAATCTCCCCAAGGGAATGTATTTCTCTGTGGAAGGATGGTATAAGACAATGCGCAATCTTGTTGAATACCGAGAAGGTATATCATCACTCAATCCGGGCCTTGACTGGGATGAGAAAACCACCACCGGCAAAGGCTGGGCTTATGGCGTGGATCTCAGCGTGACAAAGGAAGTCGGCAGAGTCACAGGCACGGTTAGCTACGGACTTATGTGGAACTGGCGTAAGTTCGCGGCACTTAACGATGGTATGAGATTCCCTGCAAAGTTTGATAACCGTAATAAGATCAATATCAATGCTACCTACAAGCTTAATGACAGGATGGAGTTCAATGCAGGTTGGACTTATATGACAGGCAACCGGCTGACATTATCGCTCTATAACTATGACGAACCAGGTGATAATTTTCCGGACGCTCCTTCGACAGGTGTTGGCACATCAGGTTTCGACTGGGAACAGGCTTCCGGCTTGGATTACTATTCGGAAAGGAATAACGTCCGCTTCCCGGCATACCACAGGCTTGACATAGGCATGAGCATATACAAGCGTCTTAAAAACGGAAGAAGGACAATATGGAACTTCAGCCTATATAATACCTATTGCCGCATGAACACCATGACCATACGAAAAGATGACTTTGTGGGGTTCGGTGATGAAAGCCGGTCATTCCAGAAGTTTGCGCTTATTCCGGTAGTGCCATCCGTTTCCTACACATACGAATTTTGAACGAAATGAAAAAGTCAGCATACAGTATTTCAATTTTTCTTGTATCCGGTTTCTCAGTATTGTCTACCGGATGCTATCAGGATATTGACCTTGATAGATACAAGGGGCAGAACGGAGAGCATCTGTTGACACTGAACTCCATCGTTAATCCGGATTCCACCATAGCAGTAGCTGCAACCAGAACATATTTCTTTTCCGATATACATAATGAAAGGAACTATGTAAAGGATCTTGACATACGGCTTATGATAAATGGAGAATACCGAGGTTCACTTGAGTTTGATCCAAACAGCAACCTTTACCGATCTCATATCAAGCCAAATATAAACGACGTTGTGACACTTAACACACAGTATGGTGATTCAATTATATCGTGTAAGGATATTATACCCGAAACTGTAAGGATTGAGTCGATCGAGGTAAGTAGGAAAGGTCCGCTTTCCGTATATACTGACAGGGACTATATTCTCACATACGAGATAACTTTCATTGACCCCACCGGAAAGGACAACTATTATTTCCTGCACTACGACACGTCCGATTTTCGCAAAGGCGTGCCTATGGGCGAACGCGATTATACATATGAGTATGTATTCCAGCAACTCGCCAATCGTGTAAACGCAAATATCCCGGGTTGGGAACCGTATTCACCTTATGGGTTGCCATTCACCGATTACGGTATAGATGGAATAACACATACCTTGACCGTAAGGGAGATTGTTCAGGGAGGTAACGGCCGGGATCTCACTAAATACTCCACTATGAACCGAAAGTTCAAGTTATTCTCAATTTCCAAAGACTATTACCAATATCTGCTCAGTGTCCTTTACAATGACAAAGAATCAGAAGGTCTCCACGGAGGTATGATAGATCTCGGCATATCGGAACCAATTAAATATTTCTCCAACATAAAAGGAGGTGTCGGTATTTTTGCAGCTTATTCTCTTGATGAAGCAGAGACAGATATAATGTCAATTACTGGGAAATTTCCCAAATAACCGTATCTATGGAGATTCCGAAATTGAGAATAAAGCCTTAATGTAAAAATCAAAAGTAAACCTATGGCTTATATGATGACGTTCTCAAGGTTTGAATTAAGAGATTATGTGTTATTATAGAATTTATATACCGATATTGTACGATTATCACTGCATCTGATTCCTATCCTAAAAAGAGTCTTCCTTTTCAAAAAATTCGACATATTTATTTGTCCGTAATAAAGTGGGATAATTGATTGGGTACGTATGAGTAGTCAGATGGGACAAACGGACCCCTACCCCCATGCAGAAGATTTTTCACATATCTCCGCTGAAGAAAGTCGGTTTTACCCCGGCAACCTCCTTCTGGCACATCGGACGATTCGCCATTGATTCCGCCTCTGGCTTCTCCGCCGTAACATTGTTCAAACAACTCATGACCCCTTGCTGTGGAACCCATATTGCGGGAAGATGACATTTATATGATAGCGGAGACAGATAGCCATCTTCTTAGGGTTGTGAACACACTTGGTATCGAGACCAGAAAGATAGGCAATCCGCTTATCTACCTTGCATCCGAGACAATTCCGGTGTGTTCAAGTAAAAAGGGGCTAACCAAGTCCTACCAAAGGTGTTATCCCCTTCTTGCCGCATCGTAGCCCACATCGGACATACTACACAAAAGTGTATAAATTGCTTTACAGTCAAAGAAATACACTTTTGTGTTAGTCTACTTTTGAGTCCTAATATTAATTTTGCATCAAAAATATAAAATAAATATGAGATATTCTTTATTCGTATTAATTTCTCTCTCTACCGTAATCTCAAGTATAGCGCAGTCTATCACAGGTAAGGTCTTGGGTGAAAACAATTCTCCTCTTGATTATGTCAATGTCGTGTTGCTGAAAGCTGACTCAACCTATGTGGCTGGAACGATAACAGACGAGAATGGGTTATTTCTGTTTGAAAATACACCAGACATTCCTAAGTTTGTCAAACTATCATCAATTGGTTATACCGAAAAAATATTTAACATCCCTTCATCCGGAAATATCGGCACAGTGTATCTTGAACCAACTACAGTGATGCTCGGAGAAGTAGTTGTAAGATCAAACCGTCCCGTTACCGCTATCAAAGGCGATGCACTTGTCACCAGTGTGGCAGGCACACAACTTGAACATGCCGGAACAGCCGAGGATGTACTGGTTCAAGTCCCGATGGTTGTCGGGCGCGATGGGTCATTTGAGGTTTTCGGCAAGGGTTCTCCAGCAATATATATCAACGGTCGTCTCGTGCGAGATTCCAACGAACTCATGCAGATAAGTTCAGCTGATATAAAAAACGTTGAAGTCGTGACAAATCCCGGGGCCAGATATGACGCTTCTGTCAATTCTGTGATTCGCATAACAACGAAACGACCGCAGGGAGATGGCTTTAGCGGCTTGCTTCGTAGTGTACTCAGGGAGAATAAATATGTCTCTAGTGTGAATCAGGCGAATTTCAAATATCGAGTAGGCGGACTGGAGGTATTCGCCAATTTCGGTGGGGCGATAGCGAAGTTCCAAAGCAACCAATATGGAATATCCACCTCCTCTCTGTCGTGGAGGGAAGAGATAACTCAGCAGGGCTACGGAAACGTGAAGGATTTCTTCGGAAAGGCGGGGTTCTCGTATATGTTTAATGAGCGACATTCGATAGGAGCCTATTACAGCAATGGGATCACAAATGACAAAATGCATCACTCTCATGCGACTGAGTTGTCGGTCGACGGAGAAATATTAGACGTAGCCACAAGTCTGCGCTCAGGCGAAACAAAAAAACTCCCACGGCATTATGCCAATATGTATTATAACGGCAAAGTAGGGGAACTTGGCATTGATCTGAATGCTGATTATTTATGGAATAAGTCCCGATCCAATGTTGTGGTGGATGGGGGCAGCCTGACAGATGGAAAATCGTTGATACACTCTCTCGGTAGCAACCGAGGTCGAATGTTTGCGGAGAAACTGGTTTTAAGCTATCCAGTGTGGAACGGCACAATTGAGGCCGGAGAAGAATTCGTATCTTCTCGCTTCTCATCGGATTATCTGACAGACGCAGAAATCATAGATGATGCCAATACACGGGTTGACGAAAAAAATATTGCCGGATTTTTGGATTTTCGACAGACATTCGGACGCTTCAATTTCGGTGCCGGATTAAGGTATGAGCACGTGAATTTCGACTATTTGGAAAACGGGCAGAAGAAAGAAGATCAGAGTAAGACATATAATAATCTTTTCCCGTCTTTCTTTATGTCGACAACAATCGACAAAGTCCAACTTTCAATAAACTATACCGGCAAGACAAAACGCCCAAACTATAGCGACCTTGATGGCACTATCGACTATATCAACCGCTATACACTTCAAGGCGGGAATCCATATCTTAAGCCAGAGAAGATACATTCTGTAGAACTTACCGGGGCCTGGAGACGATTCTTTGCACAATTGTCGTATACCTATAAAAAGGATCCCATCATATCTACAACCGTACCATACGGAGGAAGCGGCGATGTGAAGCTTATGACTTTGGATAATTTTCCTGAAATACATTCCATCCGCGCGTTCATTGGCACGAGTTTCAATATCGGCATTTGGGAACCGCGCATAAATCTTGGCATAACGAAGCAGTGGTTTGCAATCGACACTTGGCAAGGGCGTAGACATTTGAATAATCCCCAGGGGATGGTCCAGTGGCAGAACGCCATACATCTTCCCTATGACGTCTGGTTAAACGTGGATATCGCATGGGAGAGCGCCGGCAACGACAGAAACCTCTATCGCAAATCTTGCTCTTACGCAAATGCCAAACTATACAAAGCGTTTTTTAACAACAGCTTCAGTGTCTCAGTCGAGGCAAACGACATCTTCAATCAGCGCAATTATGGCGTCACGTCATTCAGCAGGGATATTACCCGCTATGTCTGTGTTACTGATTTAAGCCGTTCGTTCTACTTAACACTGCAGTATACATTCAACTCAAGTCGCGACCGTTACAAAGGTCGCGGTGCAGGCGCAAATGAAAAGAATCGATTCTAAATAAGAGGTATCCGAAAATCTTTAATAGAGTAGGAATAAACTATTTCTTTATACTTTTTCGTTATGGGAAACAAAAGTCTGGAGAACCTTGCCAAGGGATTAAATCCTCAACCCTTGCAAGATGAATGTTTCGTTTTGAACGACGAACAGGCGGAGGATATATATGGTGGAGACAACACGTATAATAACTGTTCCTTCACATATAACAATTGTAACCCCGCATAATAACAAGTGCGGAAAAAGGAGGAAGTAATATTCCTGTAACTACTGATGCATCAGCTATCTGTAATGGGAGTGCTACATTGCTTATAGCTGATGTTATCAGTTCCCTAATCTAAAGAAATCATGAATTTGAAAAAATCTAAATATCTTTTCTACTCTAAAAGATTGGTTGGTGAAAAACAGTGGGTTTATTTACTTTTTTCTGGCCGGTCAGCAAAAAATATAATGGTATCTAAGGAGGTATATGAAAAAGTACTCAATAATGAAATTGAGTCGCTTTCAGTTTCAACAAAAGAACTATTCATAGAGAATAAGATTTTGGTCGAACAAATGGAAGATGAGTATGCAGAGGTTAATAGGGAAAACAGGAATTTATTGAATAATATTAATAGAGGAGACCTATATATATCTATTCAACCCACTGCCGTATGTCAACTTGCATGTGATTATTGTGGGCAGGCACATTCTAAGAAATTTCTTAACGACAAGCATATTGATGCTATCGTTAATCGTGTTAGTGAAAAATTGAGCTCAGTAGAATTCGACAGTTTGCAAATTGGATGGTTTGGGGGAGAACCACTATGTGCTCTCAAAAATATGCTCAATCTGAATAAACAGTTAAAAGCCATTGCCTATTCTCATAACATTCAATATGGCGGGCAACTAACAACAAATGGATACGCTTTATCTCCTGCCTTATATTTGAGAATGAAAAATGAGTTTAACATGCGCAAAATTGAAATAACACTGGATGGTTCTAAGGAGTTTCATAATCAACGTCGATTCAAAAGTAATGGCGAGGGATCCTTCGATAGGATTTTTCAAAATATTATATCAATAGTATCGTCTCCGGCATACGATTTTAAAGTTTGTCCTATCAGTATAAGATGTAATGTTGATGAACGAAATGTCAACGGGGTAATGCCGTTGCTCAAACTTCTTGTTGATCATCAATTGCAGAACAAGGTCAACTTCTATACAGCTCCTGTTGTATCTTGGTCTAATAATGGAGCCGGCAGCAAGAGTGGACAATCTTTACTAGGACTATATTCAACAGAATTCATCGCTTTTATGATTGAATATGGATTCAATGTTGCTGTTCTTCCAAAAAGATCTGCTCCTTATAGATGTATTGGAACGGACGAACATGCTGAAATGTACGATGCAGAGGGATACATTTTTGACTGCTCCGAGACATCTTATTCTGATTATTATGCTGAACAAGGTTACATACTTGGCAATGTCATGTATGAACACAATATAGATAATAAGGGAAGCAAAATTAGAGCAGTGCCCGAAAAACTACTAAATGGGGAAATTGTAGAGTGTCGTAATTGTAAATTCTACCCACTCTGCGGTGGCATGTGTCCTTTGGCTCTGATAGAGGGAACACCACGCTGTCCTTCCTTTATCTATAATATCGAAGATCGGATGTTTTTGGATTATATTGAAAGAAATAGAAGACATAAATAAGAAGATTCTGTATGAACCTCATACAATCATATTTCAATAAAACAATCACCTGTAATAATATGAATTATTCAGGAGGATACATGTCAGCTACTATAAACTGGTTATCCATGGCATATAGTTGCTTACTCCTCAAAAAATATCATCCAACTGATAATTTAATATTTTATGGAAATGAGGATATGGTTAGGATATTAGGAGATCTTTTTCAATTGCCATATGACGATTATAAAATAATTGAGGCAAATGATGAGTTTTCTACTTGGTTTTATTGTTGGCCCAAGATCTTAACTTATGAGGCTCAGCAAAATCCATTCATACATGTAGATATTGATATATTTATGTGGGGTACTCTTCCGTCATCATTAATGGAAGCTCCCTTAATTGCTCAACATTTGGAGAATGATTCAACTTTTTATTTGAATGTATACAACCAGATGAAGGAAGATAACATATGCTTTCCTGGCTTCATGGAGGTTTGTTATGATAATAATGTTATCAACTCATATAATGCCGGATTATTAGGTGGTCATGATTTGGCATTTTTTCAAGAGTATGTTTGGGAAATTCGAAAATTTTTAGAATTAAACAAGTCTCAGATAGCCATATCTGATCGAAAATTTTTATATAATGTGGTTTTTGAACAATGGCTATTCTACGGCTTGACGAGAAAATATAATAAGTCGGTCTGCACATTTTATAAAAAGCCTATTAAGAATTTTAATATGGAAGAGGCCCATGTGCCACTTCAGATACTATCCTTAAAAAAGCTTGCTTATTTGCATGTAATGGAATATAAAAGAAATATTGCATGCAATCGCTTCATTGTTTATAAGATGCGCTCGGAATTCCCAGACGTATATGATCGAATTTTATCCATCTGCAATCATAAGGGAATTAAGAGTAGTCTATATTATAACTCCCCTGCGAGTATTAATAGTTTCTTTGATTCAAATGCGAAAAATGAGTACTCTAGCAACTCTAAAAGTTTATCAGAAATAGATGAACTTGAATATAAAAAAAACGAAGCCGAAGATCTTGAAATCTTAGAAACCCATAGCGAAAAACGTAATGAATTGATTAAGTTGCAAGACAATCATAATATATTAATAACTGATATAAGGAATGGAAACTTACGAAACCCCAGTCCTATGCTATCATTAAACCCACTATTGCAAGTTTCAGAAATATCCGATTTGTTATTAAGAAAGTTTCTTAATAACAGAGAAAATGAATTGGCATCAGATTGGATACTTCTAAAACTATATAATCCACTGTTCAATACCATTGACAAGTTTTTGTGGACTAAACAAAAGTATGAACTTTTACTTTCTTTGCTCAAGGAAGAGAATATCGGTGAAATACTTACATATAAGCCCTCGCTATCTAAGCCGCTTAAGGAAGTAAGAGGCTTTATTACTCAAAGCATATTCGATGGAATTATAACAATAAGATTATGAAGATAGTACAGACATTTTATAGCTATGCCGATGAAACTGGGGTTCTTGGAGATTCCGCTGGATTTCTCACCCCGGATATGAATTGGAAGAGTATGGCATTAAGTTGCCTATTACTAAAACAACATTTTGGAAGTGTCACATTATATTGTAATGAGAGAGTTTCAAAAGTTGTGTCGGAGATTTTAAAGATTCCATATGATAATATTGTCATCATTCCTGATTTTATGGAAATTTATGAAGGTTGCAATTTATGGGCTCTCCCCAAAGTATATACATATTCCAAGCAGACCGAGCCATTTCTACATGTGGATTGCGATTGGTTTATGTTTGAGAAACCAACAGAAAAAATATTAAATGCGGATGTGATTGGACAAAATATCGAGTATGATGATCAGATGTACAACAGACGTACACTTGAAAAATTCATATTGAATGGATGTCTTTTTCCTGATTGGGTTTTGAAAGACTATCATACTCATCCTATTTTGCGAGTAATAAATGCTGGTATCCTAGGTGGTAATGATATTGAGTTTATCCAGACTTATGTAAAAGAGATAAACGACTTTATTGATAAGAATTTGACTATTCTTAGAAAGACGAATGACGGTTTTATCAATTCGATTTATGAACAACTGTTCTTCTATTTAATGGTCAAAGAAAATGGGAGATCAACCGGATTCTGTACTGAAGGTGATAAGCTTAGTACAAAATTTGATTGGTTGCCTGTAAATTTGTCATACACCCCAAAATCTGGGTATATGCATTTACTTGCTGATGTAAAAAGACGTTTTAGTACATACGTTTTTGTAAGTCGATACTTACATGCTCTATCTCCTGAGCTCTCCTATAGAATAACTCGGATATGCTCTGACAATGGTATTCATCCGCTAATTAACTATCCACATTGGGATATTTACAGTTCCAAATTTATTCATCATCCGAATGTAATGGAGAATGACCTAAATACAGAAGGACGTCCATTAAAAGGGTTTGACCATTCGCTTTGTCATTTAGGAAAGCATCTACTTGACAATGCAAAAATTATTTCGTCCAATATACAGTCTGTAGTTTCATTGCTCTATACAATTCCTAATCTGAAGGAGTATAAATTTGATCTTGCGAAAAATATCAGAATATCTGAAACATCAAAAGAACAGACTCTTAATTATCTAGAAAATAAATTAGGAGAAAAGGTTTCAGAATTTAATGATAAAATCTACGTGATATCAATACCAGATAGCATGTTGATGAAAGTTCTGAATCTAATGATTGTTGGAATCAGAGTAAATATTATTGATTGCATAATATCAAATGGGATCCAAAATATTGAACAGATAGCAGCTTATATAACAGACGTAAATCCCTCTATAGGTGCATCTGAGTGGTTAATGCCACGACTTGACAACATCATTAGAGGAATGCTTGTAAGTGGAATCTTAGAAATCAAACCATGCAACAATTCCCAATAGTACGACAACGAGATGCCATTCAATGTGGTGTCGCCTGCCTTCAGATGATATGTCAGCATTATGGCAAAAATATCACCTTTGAAGTGCTAGAGAGTATGTGTGTACCTACGGTTGAGGGAGTATCTTTATTAGGCCTAACAGACGCTGCTAAATCATTAGGCTTTAAGGCACTTCCCATGCAGATGTCTTTAGCCTTTTTAAAAAGACAAAAATACCCATGTATTCTTCATTGGGATCATAAGCACTTTGTAGTACTGTATAGATACCATAACAATAAATTTTTTGTTGCTGATCCTGGAATTGGGAGAATGGAATACACAGAGGACGATTTTATAAAACATTGGAGTGTAAACTCTCAATCAGACAAGGCTGGGATCGGTTTGGTGATGGAACCGACAGACGACTTTTATAGTAATATAAGTTGCGATTCTAGAAAACAAGGTTTTTCTTTCAGTGTATTGTTTAAGTATCTTAAACAATACAAGAAGCATATGTTCGTAGTTGCTGGTACCCTATTAATTGCTAGTATTTTGGAATTGATATTGCCATTCCTTACTCAGTCAATTGTGGATATAGGTATCAAAAATGCAGCGATAAAATTAATCTGGCTGATTCTTTTGGGAGAAATGATGATTGTATTTGGTCGGACAGCAATTGATTTTATCCGCCGCTGGATGTTAATGCATATCTCCATTCGATTAAATCTTTCATTAGTTAGCGACTTTTTTATTAAGTTGCTACGTTTGCCTATGACGTTCTTTGAGTCCAAAATGGTAGGAGATTTTCTTCAAAGAATGGAGGATCACAATAGAGTACAGAATTTTCTTACTAATCAAGTATTGAGTTTGCTGTTTTCCGGAATTAGCTTTTTAATTCTCGGTTCTGTGTTGTGCTTTTATAATTTATTGATCTTAGGTATTTTTGTACTGGGTAGTATAATCTATGGTTTCTGGATTTCGTTGTTTTTACACAAACGAAAAGTAATTGATTATAAACTATTTGGATATTATGCTCAAAATCATGAGAAAACATTTCAGTTTATAACTAATATTCAGGAGATTAAACTGCAGGGATGTGAAAGACGAAGAAGATGGGAATGGGAGGATAATCAGGCTGAACTTTTTACTGAACAGTTAAAATCGCTTCGGTTACAACAAACACAAGAAGCCGGTTCAATATTTATTAATGAAGTAAAGAATATACTGATAACTGTCATCTCTGCCACTTCTGTAATTAATGGGATAATGACTTTAGGAGAAATGTTGGCTGTACAATATATTATAGGACAATTAAATTCTCCTATTGAACAACTTATGGCATTTATAAATTCTTACCAGGATGTTAGATTGTCGTTAGAGCGAATTAATGAAATTCATAGTGTAAGAGAAGAAGAGGAAACACCGGAACAACTAACCCATTTCCCAGAAGAAGCAGATAAAGACCTACAATTAAAAAATGTATATTTTAAATATAATCATCATTCGCGTAGATTTATCTTAGAGGATATAAATATCATCATACCCTATGGAAAAATTACAGCTATTGTCGGTTGTTCAGGCAGTGGTAAAACGACTCTATTAAAACTCCTATTAGGTTTCTTCCCATCTTTAAAAGGAACAATTTCGTTATGTGGAAAGAATATCAATGAATATAACCCTCGATGGTGGAGATCTCATTGTGGAGTAGTAATGCAGGAAGGAGTGATTTTTTCCGAGTCGATTGCACGGAATATTGCAGTGGGCGATGCAGACATAGACTACGAGAAACTCGAAGAAGCTGCAAAAATAGCAAAAATTCATGATCACATAATGAATTTACCATTAAAATATAGCACTTTAGTCGGACGAAACGGAATGGGCTTAAGCCAAGGGCAAAAGCAACGTATACTTATAGCTAGGGCTGTATACAAGGATCCAGACTTCATTTTCCTTGACGAAGCAACAAACGCTCTGGATGCAAAAAATGAGCGAGCTATTGTTGAAAATCTCGACAAGTTTTACAAAGGACGTACAGTTGTGGTAGTGGCTCACCGACTTTCTACGGTCAAGAATGCAGATCAAATAATCGTCCTCGATGGGGGAAAAGTTGTTGAAATCGGGAACCATGTCTCTCTCATAGAGAAGAAAGGAGCATACTATAACCTTGTTAAAAATCAACTTGAACTCGGAAACTAAATATGCATGCATCAAATAATAATCACCAGAGCGAGCTTCGGTCAGAAAAAGTCCGTAAGCTCATTGGAGAGATTCCCTCATCTTTAGTAATATGGGGTACTATTATAATCATAATTATTTTTCTTGGGTTATTGGCAGCCGTTTGGTTCTTGCCATATCCATATTCGAATGGGGAATCAATTTTTGAACATTTCTTGACCTAAGGACTTCGCGACCCAATATCAGAAACGATTAGATCGCGAAACTATTTTAATAAGCTTGTTATGATTTAGATTTTACACTTCATCTAACATCAAGAAGATTAACGTAGATATCTTCATAATTGTCAAGCTGGATAAGTTCAAAGCCAATTCTTTCAAGGAAAAACTTCTTACCTTCTGTCATCTCGGTTTTGAGACCAACATACCATCCTTTTCTCTTTCTATCCGGGAATCGTCGGAAATACTTCATTCTTTCGATAAGAAGCCACCTTAGAAACGTCTCCTGTTCATCTAGACCTAAGCCCAGAATGAAAAGATCACAGTTAAATATAATATGGAGCCATGTATTCAGACCTTTCCAATGACTTTGATTCTTTCCATCAAAATCATCATCATAGGTTTTAACATGTAAATAATCCAGTGCTCTTTTCCCTTGTCGAGTGTATGAGGTTAGACTAAGTTTAAGACTTCGTGGATAATTGATAGATCCATTTATATGCCAGATACCAAAATTATAAATATTATGTATCGAGAATTTCGAATCAGGACTATACACAACGTTCCATGGATAATAATAAGTAAATCCTTTCCCAAAAGTAGGATGATCAAGAATTAATTTTTTCATGTTCTCCCCTTCCAGATACATATCGAAGTTCGTGGTAAGTACAGGCTTATCTAATCTGACCAGTGCATCCCGTAATGACTGGTGGTAATCTGTAGGACCCCACTCTTCAATGGAATCTATAATAGATTGAGTTATTTTCTTAGGATCTGATTCAAATTCAAGAAGGTCATAAAACTCTGTGAATGTGATTCCCTCATCAATGCTGGTTTTAGTAGAAAACGAGGCTCCATCCCAAGCATCCAGTAGCAACCTACTCCAAGAAGGGTCAACATTATCCTTATAGGCAAAACGATTTATACCGTTTCCAATAATAAAAGCCAACCTATGAGAAGGGTTACCGATAATCTTTTTTGCATTTCCTATATCCTTAATCATTTTGTGTGAAATCTTTTCGTATTAGAGTATATAAGTCTTTGTTAAACTTATAATAGGCATAAATTCTAGAGTTCCTTTCTTCAAAAACATAACCTAGTACTGAAGTATTACTTATAAGATCATCAATTTCAGCATTAGGCAACAATACTTTTGCAAATTTTAGTCTTGAATTATTGAGATTTCTCATTTGTGTCCAAAGTGCATGAAGCTCCTTATTCATCTTTTTATAGATGGGTTCCACTGCGGTAATTTCATTGTATCCCTTTTCAAGATGAATATTATTTAAATAGTCTATCCCAACTTTAAAATTTGTACTATCTAAATCTCCAGCCCCATTATAAGAATATGTAAATATAAAAGAACCTTCATCAAAAGAATAAGGATTCATTAAATGAAGTAATCTTTTATCAGATGAAAGCGGATCCCTATCCCCTTTATTCGGTTCCATATTACATTCAGGACAAGCAGGAATTAAGTTGTAAAAACTCAACGCAAGAAATGGATATATACTTTTAGGAAGGAAATGGTCAATATGAGGCTTTATAACCCTCTTGTCGGTTCTTTTAGTAACTTCAATATTACTAATGCCACAATAAGGACATATCCTCAAACCACGATCCTCAATAAATTGAGTTTTATTGAAAACACCAGTGTTCTCATATATATCGCTGACAAATATCTCCTTGACAATAGTATAGAAATCTTCTAAAATATCTCCTTCCTGATACTTCATACTGGATAATCTTTTTTTTGTGAGATTCCCTAAGTATATATCGGGTAAAAGATAAACTTTTCTTACTATTCCCATCAAAACATTTATGTCTCCCAACAATAAATTCTTAAGATTGCGGTCATCCAATAAATCATTTAAAAATTCATATACAAAGGATGTGGAATCGGGGTTGATTCCAACAGTACAAGTAATTATATGTTTACTGCCGAGGCGAACAGGTATAGTACGGCCATGTTCAAGGAAATCAACTATCTTTGATTGAATTATTGGAGCATAATTGGTGTAGTATTCATTTAAAACTCTTTCTGAAGGGGGACTCATCCTATACATATTATTCAGATATATGATTTTTGATATAACCTTTAATCATTTGATCTCCTACATACTCCAGTAGATTATGCACTTGCTTCTTTTTAGTATTTTCTGTTAATTCCTTAATAAAATTAGTAGAAACCTCTCCCACTGCAGATTTACTGAAAAAGAAACTGTTATTTAGAAGATCGTAGTAATTTGCACCAAAAGTCTCTTCAGATACCTTCACTGCATTACCATCTCTTAGATAGAGGGTATTGTGTGTAAATATATCTGTTAGAATGAAAGGAGAATGCGTAACAAGTATGATTTGCATGGATTTGATTGCTCGATTGCTGATGTTACACCATGATAAGGCTTCCAGTAACATTTTTACAAAACGTCTTTGAAAATCCGGATGAAAATACAATTCAATCTCATCAAATACCAAACAGATATGTTTATATTTCACTCGTTCCTTATCTGTTTTTATACTTTCAATGTTCTTAATGTGGTAGAGGACATAACTCAAACAGGTCAGAAGATGACGTTCTCCACTACTCATTTGAGATAGACGCATGGAGGTCTGCGTCTGATTGAAAGAGATCCAACTAGACTCAGATGGATTTTTCACCTTCACAAATTCCAACTGGGTGTCAAAAAATGCAGGTGGCATCAACCTGAAAATATCACAATACCGCTTAATTTTCTTATTAAGAAATGTCTTTACTTCTATTTCAACTCGATTTTTCCATTTAAAGTTTTTATTCTCAAAATAGTAGTTCAAATAATCTAAGACCTGTTCAATCTTAAGAACAAGATGATTATGCTCATTATCTTGTTCCTCTAGATCTTTTAGAATCTTAGCAATTATACAATCTATTTTTGTATCCAGATATTGAGGATTCATATCTTGTCCATTGTCTTTAAGCAATGACCTCAATTCATTGTCAAGGCCAAGAACATTCCTGTAATCGAGATAATTTAGGCAAAGTTTAATAGACTTATACGCTAAATAGAAGATGCTATATTTGAATTGTTTAGAAGCAATAGGCATTTTCCTATTTGGATACTTTGACTTGATTTGTAGTAGCCAACGCTCTTTAAAGTGTTCTAATAACATCGAGCAATCTAAATAACAATTCTTTTCTTCAGCAATGAATTTAAGAGCCTTAATCTTTTCCTCAATAAAATCATGACGAATAGAAATAAGCAGTTTTGATGGAATATAATTATCCAAGAATGCTTTCCCTTTTGCAGCAGCTAATAAAGAAAGCATATTGATTCTTTGCTCGGCCAAATAAGACTCTGTCTCAATATTAATGGTACCATGAGAACGATATGGGGTAATAACTATAGGGGTATAGTAACCGTCATTTTTATGAAAAAGTCCATCTAACCATTGTCCGTAAATACTATTGGATGTTTGTTGTCTATGTTGAGACTCCCTGGATTCGTTTGTATTATATGCATAAAGACTATAATTAGTTATTATCGTATAAAATAAGGTTTCTAAATTCACATTACATTCGCTTTCATATATTGGGAAAGGTTTAAATCGACCATTTTTCCCGATGTATAGATTAACATTAAGATCTCGACCACAAATTCTATATTGAACATTTTCAATAATAAAATATAGATCTGCATATACTCCGGAAGCATGACTTAACTGACGGCTATAATTATTCGTTTTTTTAGCTCCCAATATTTTAATAACTAAATTATTAATTAAAGCAAAAACCAACTCCAGTAGAGTTGACTTACCCGCCCCATTTTGACCTACAATAGCATTGATAGAAATCTTAGGTTCGCCTTTTGAAGAATAGATATCTCGAATCATCTCATGAATCCTTGGAATAATCAAAACTTCATCACCGCATGGTTTGGGATAATTTCCAAATGGAAACCAACCTGATTTAAGAACCTTTGATATTCTTTTAGATTCTGGATATATGTATACGCCTAAGATTTGCATGATAAATTGTGCATTGATTAGATGACTATTTGTAGTTAAAATTAACTATTGTCAAGATACGATCTTTCATAGATTGATTATATTAATCTATGATTTTGAGCGTAGGTGAGGGCTTCTGCGATATTCTTTACATTCATTTTTTGGAAGATACTTCTTTTTGAAGCTTTGACCGTATCCACAGATTTACATACAATGGAGGCTATGTCATTCATTGTATATCCTTGAGTTGATAGTGACAAAACCTCTCTCTCTGTATCACTGAGTTTAATTTCATCCATCTTCATCCATTCGTGATTATACAGAGAATACTCAAAGAAAGTAGTAGCTCCTTCCTTCTTCATAATGATATTTCCCACCTCATTTCCTGCGGCCAAGGAAATGGTACAGAGTGCCAACCAGATTCTTCCCTCTTTTGATAAGAGAATGGGAGTCAATTTATGATTAACTAGTCTTTTCCTAAGTCCACTCTTGATATGAAAGTTATATGAGATAGTGTATTCTGTTCTTTCGTTTAATGGTAACGAATTAAAAAGCTCAAAGCCCTTATTGTTTACCTCCAATAACATCTTTAAATCGGTCTCAGGAACATAGTCTATATAGAATTTGTAGCCGAAATCTTTGATTCGTTCAGCATCACTTCCACAAAGTCTTGCTATGTTATTAGAGACGTAGAGAAAACCTTTTTTGAAGTAGTCTATTATGTAAATACATTGATATGTACACCGCTCAAAGGCCTGAGCGGCCTCAATAAGCCTTCCCAAGTCTTTATAATCAGCTTCGTTTATATTCTCAACAGAGTTCCTTAATGAAAAGAAGTCTCCGATATGTACTATGTTATTCATATCTTTTGAGTATGATTTTGTCAGCAAATTTAATAAAATATCTTTATATTACCAAATTTACATACGATTTATAATGTAAAAGAAGTAGGAATATTTCCTCTACTCTTGTCTCTGAAAATCACAAAGACTATGATATAATTAAAATTCAAGATTATATAGAAAATTTTACCAAGAAATTGCAATCTATAAAATCGAGAAATATAGAAAACTTCGAGAAGCACATCGGCTAAGACTTGGATATCGTAAGCGAACACTGTGAGTGGAGTTGATGCAGTCTGCGGTGTTTGGAAAAAATCATGTTCTACCGCAGACCACTTCGGCAAAAATGAGAAAGAGAGTGCTGAACACCGAGTGACAGACGGTCTTTGTAGGATACTCCGCCGTACCTGCCTATGCCTCCCAATCACTCCGTGTTCTTACCACCCTCTCAAAACTATTATTTTCAGTGCCGTTGCGCCACTCTCTGTTTGTCAGAAGTCTAAGAGGCGAGACAGTGATAAGCAGCCTTCGTTCCTTGTCGGCTTATCACAGACTCGCCTTTCCGGGACTGTCCATTCTTTATTCTTTAAAACCTTCAGTAGCCAATATGTTGATGTTCGTTTTCACCGGCACGGAATCTACGCTCCAATTTATTGCTGTACCATCAACTAAGGAAGCATTGCTTGCTCGTAATTGAAAAACGTGCGGAGCAGGGCTATTCTTTTGCCTTTCAACTGAAAAATCTCCAGACCTCCCGTTAGTCAGCTTGTATTTTTCAGCCGAAGGCGAACAGCCCTTTCTTGCCTCCGCACGCCATACTTTCAACGAGCAAGCAAAACTTCGATAGTCGATAGACGCATAAAAAAAATGTCGCACGATGAAAACGAACAACAACATATCAGTTAGACGAGGCAAAGCTTCCATCTCCAGTCTCAACCGCATAAAAAGGGTTGCAAAGTGGATAGCGGTTATATTTGGCTCAATCATAGGATTGGTGTTGTGGGCGTTCATCAGACCGATATTCCGAGGCGTGGGTTGGGTAATCTCAATCGTAACCGTCCTATTAATAATCTATTGGTTAATAACTTTCTAAAAATTACGACTATGGCTACTATGAAATCAAACGACTCTGCACTCGCAGTAATGCAACAGATGTTACAGGAGCGGTGCATCGCAGAACCCTCATTCGCTATCAAAATGGCGAACCCCTCAAAGAGTATGGAAGGAGCGGTCAACTATCTTTGCTCTCAGATACAGAAGAGCGGTCTATGCGTGGTGGACGACCAAGAGGTAATGAACATATTGGTGCATTACTTTGACGAGAACGAGATTGAAGACTGCGGAAATGTAAACTGCAACATCGTGGTATCAAAGCCCGAACTATCCGAGGAGGATAAGGAGATACTCAAAGAGCAGGCTATGGAGGAATACAAGAAAGAGCAACTACAACAAATCCGCAGAGATAATGCTCAAAAGGCTACTTCCAAGCCAACCGCCACCGCCCCGAAGAAAGGCGCAGAGATAGATACAATCCCCAACTTATTTGATGACCTCTAAAAACACACGACTATGAAACCGAGAAATAGAAAGCAGCAAGAGATAATGAAACTGAGTGGGCAACTCCGCCCACTCACCCCCAACCAAAAACAATGGGCACTCGGCAACACAATCAGCCACTATGGTTTCCGTCTGAAATCCGGAATGTGTACGTGTATGAAATGCGGTGTAATAAGCAAATTTAAAACCACCAAATTTTGGTAAAATTCAATCACCAGTT
>CAMWUJ010000025.1 GCA_947177405.1 uncultured Porphyromonadaceae bacterium
GCTATGCTCCTGAATCTTCAGAGCGATATCCGAGGCACATCTGCGACTCCGGCATCAACAGATTTTATTGAATGAGGTCTAACATGAAGAAACTTGTTATATTTGATCTTGACGGCACTCTGCTTAATACCATAGCCGATTTAGGCAATGCCTGCAACTATGCCCTGCGGATGATGGGCTATTCAGAACATGCGCTATCAACATATAATTATATGGTTGGAAACGGTGTGCGTAAACTTGTGGAACGAGCCGAACCGGATGCTGATGAAGAGACTGTGGATAAACTCCTTTCCCTATTCCGAGAGTATTATGACAGCCATTGCACCGACGAGACCGTACCTTACGACGGTATTCCGGAGCTTTTGAAAGAACTTACTGATCGAGGCATCGCTATCGGCGTGACATCAAATAAATATGAGACTGCTGTCGAAAAGATAGTGACCCATTACTTCCCCGACATACCCTTTGTGGCATTGCTTGGTCAAGTGGAAGACCGTCCCACAAAACCGGATCCTTCGATAGTGTTCGCATTGCTCAACACCTACCCCACTCCCAAGCAGGATATTCTTTACGTGGGAGACTCGGCAGTGGATATGGAGACTGCCCGCCGAGCTTGTGTGGATTCCGTGGGAGTGACATGGGGATTCCGCCCTATCTCCGAACTCAGAAAGGCATACGCCGATCATATTGTGACAAAACCATCGGAGATTCTACGTCTTATAGAAGGAAGATAAATATATTCGTTATGATGAAAGCAGAATTTTCACAGGAATTCCTTGTCTCGGCTAATGAGGCAAATCCTGAAGGTGAATTAGGGGTGCAAATTCTTGTCAGTAACCTAATCGAGGTTGCCACTCGTGCCGCCTTGGATTTAGGTATCGGAAATCCCGTTATGGCTCACCTTAATGCAGGGTGGGTGTTATCAAGGCTGACTGTAGAGATGAGTCGTTACCCAAAAGTTAACACTTATTACAAGATTGTAACCTGGGTTGAAAGCTGGAACCGGCATTTCTCCATCCGTGATTTTGAAATCTTAGATGGCGAAGGAAAGACAGTCGGATATGCACGGTCAATCTGGATGGTGCTCAACACTATAACACACGAGAATTTCGGGCTCTCACATCTTTCCTTGCCTGAGGGTGTAATCCCTAAAAAGGAATGTCCTATACCGCGGCAGGATAAGCACGTGGATATTCATCCCCATGATTCAGACCACCTTCCCGCCACGGCGCTTAAAGCCAACACCGAGGAGAGGAAATATACATTCAAGTATAATGACATTGATTTCTATCGCCACGTCAACACTGTGAGATATGTATCTCTTCTGCTCAACTCATATTCGCTTGAAGAATTTGATAAAAATTTTCTTACCCGACTCGAATTGTCCTTTCTTCATGAAGGAAATTTTGGGGAGACGGTTGAAATCCGACGATTCAACCATGATGCTGATCTCTCCTCGTTCTCTCTTTTTTCCTTGAAAAAAGAGATGCCGATACTGTTTGCAAGAATAAAGCTTAAGAAAAGAGATTAATCTGATATATTGACTCCATCTGACTACAATCATTTGGAGTCTTTTTTATTCGCACACCATGTGCATGAATTATGAGCTAACTTTGCAACATAATCTAAAACGCAAAACTTATGTGCAAACATTGTCATAAATCTCATAATCATTCTGAGGATGCCCACGGACATTCTCACGGACACAATCACGGTCATCACGACCATGATCATGACCATGGACACAATCATGGCCATAGCCATAATCATGAACATGAACATTCTCATGAAGATAACGGAGGTTTGCTTGCCGCCACTTATTTCAGGGAAATAATCACCGGTATATTTCTAATCGCCGGTCTTATTCTCTCCCATTACATTCCATCCGGGTTATGGTGGATCTTTTATCTTATCGGTCTGCTTTCCGTCGGGCTTCCTATTGTTACAGAAATGTTTGAATCCTGGAAAGAGGGGAGCGTAATGAATGAGTTCACCCTTATGGTAGCCGCCGCTGTCGGGGCATTTGCTATAGGTGAGTTTCCGGAAGGGGTTGCCGTGCTTCTATTCTATTCTTTCGGAGAGAAAATGGAGGATACAGCTTCTGAAGATGTAAAACGCCGTATAAAATCTCTTTTAGGACGTCTGCCTGATATGGCGCGCCTTAAAGATGGCGAAAATCTACGTATGGTGAAACCTGCGGAATTGCCTACAGGATCCATACTTGTTGTCAATCCCGGCGAAAGAATACCGATAGACTCTATACTTTTGGGAAGTCGGGAAGTGGATTTCGATACCTCGGCCATAACGGGAGAATCCGTGCCTCGCAGCTTCAAACCCGGTGAAGAACTTTCATCCGGTATTATACCGGTTAACCAGTCGGTAGAGGTAAAGACAGTAAGAGCATTCTCTGAATCTTCCATGACACGTATCATGAAGATGATCGAAGAGGCGCAGGAAAGCAAGTCGCCTACTGAGAATATGCTCCGAAGGATAACCCGATGGTACACTCCCCTTGTATTCGCCAGTGCCGTTCTCCTCCTCTTCATCCCGTGGATAGTGTCGGCATTCCAGGGATCAGATTTCGAATGGATGAAATGGCTACGCCGATCGCTCGTATTCCTTGTATGCTCTTGTCCGTGCGCATTGGTTGTCAGCATCCCTCTGAGCTATTTCGCTTCCTTAGGGAATGCCTCGCGCCGAGGACTTCTGTTCAAAGGGTCGAAATATGTCGATGCAATGCGGGATGTAACCACAGTAATGTTCGATAAGACCGGCACACTTACCACCGGTAAGTTCCATGTTTCAGCCATATCAGGGGCGAACAATGAAAAGGAAGTGATAAGCATTGCGGCTGCCCTTGATAAAGAGTCGTCCCATCCATTGGCTTTAGCGATAATAGAATACGCGGCCTCCAATAAGATAAAATTCCCGGATGCTGATGATGTAAAAACGGTTTCACACGGAATGTTCGGGATTGTTGACGGCAAGGAGTGTTATGTGGGTTCCAGGACATTGATGCGCAATCACAACATCGAAGTACCGGCAACAAATTCGGATGCTTCTGAAATATGCGTGGTGTGCGGTGGGAAATATGTAGGGTCAATATGGCTGCTTGACACGGTGAAGCCGGAAGCCCGTGAAGCGATTCGCCAGCTTCATTCTCTTGGAGTCGCAACCGTGAAAATACTTTCCGGAGACCATGAGGAGGCTGTGAAGCGAGTGATGGAAGAAATCGGTGCCGATTCGTTTGCAGCATCCATGCTTCCTGAAGATAAGCAGCGTATAATCAACGAGGCAAGGGAAAAAGGTAAAGGCAAAGTCGCTTTTGTGGGCGACGGCATAAACGATGCTCCTGCCATTGCAGCCTCTGATGTCGGAGTCGCTATGGGAACGCTCGGAACCGACATTGCGATGGAGAGCAGCGATGTGGTTATCGCCGGAGACTCTCTTGAAAAACTCCCGGAAGCCATCAGGCTTGCAAGAAAGGTAAGGAGAGTTGTAATAGAGAACGTATCTTTTGCGTTAGGTATAAAAGCTCTCGTAATGATTTTAGGAGCTTTCGGGATTGCTTCACTTTGGGCGGCTGTATTTGCAGACACCGGCGTAACCTTAATTACGATCATCTGGACGTTGCTTCGCCTGAGGAAATAAAAATCCGGAAAAGACGCATGAATGAAAAGGATTTGACAGAAAAAATGGAAAGCCTGGGGATTCGTCCCACAGCTGTAAGACTAATGATCGGCCGTGTCCTTGACTCGACCGATCATCCTGTATCCGCTCTTGAAATTGAAATGGAGCTTGACACCGTGGACCGATCCACCATCACACGATCTTTATCCTTGTTTCACGATAAAGGATTGATTCACCTTATAGAAGATGGATCCGGAGCAGCCAAGTTTGAATTATGTGATTCTACGCATGATGCTGAAGATTCCGACATGCACGTCCATTTCCATTGCCGCAAATGCGGAAGGACTGTCTGCCTTCACTCTGTTCAGATTCCATCAATTGAATTGCCTCCTAACTATTTCGGCGAATCATCTAATTTCACCGTTACAGGTCTGTGCGATAAATGCAGGAACTAACTGAGGATTAATCAACTCTGACTTTAAATGCTTTCTTATCGCATTTTACAATATATATTCCTGACGGAAGGTTTTCCCGATTGGATACTTCCACTCCATCAATCCTAAATATCCGCGCTGATTCCGGAGCAAAAATTTGATGATGTCGGCTGCCTACTGATTCCTCCGTATCAATTGTCTGAACCATGGATGTGCCTTTCGCAGGATTAAAGTGGATTACATTTGAAGTAGTTTTAGCCGGTATGCCGTATCTTACGGTGCGCACGTATGCTTCAAAATCCTGTTTCCACGCACTCGGTGATATGTTACCAATTGTGGCAGTAACTGACTTTCCGACCGGCTTATCGTCCATACCATCCACAATATACTCCTTACCATCCGTGCCGAATCTCTTGACTGTAAGACGATATTCGTCATCGGAATCACTTTCAGCTGTTGGTTCCCAGCTAAGAACGACTCGGCGCATTTCTTCAATAAACTCGGGTTCCGGATTTAGCGTAACCACATCTGTAGGATAATCTGAAAGTCTGTTATAGAACACTTCACCTGTTCCGTTACCGGCATCGTAGCGTATATCTGTGAGGAATATATTGAAATCTTCAGGAATAGGAGCAAACGGGACAAGACCATTAGGCATTTCAGGATAAGTCATGGAGTATTCTCCATCTTTTCCGGGCCATGTGATCTGCTTTTTACTTCTGTTCGCCGCCATCATTATTACATGAGGTTTATTAAACGAATTGACTATATTGTTATTCCATATTTTATAATCATAGTCAATATGCCATATTAGCAACCCGTAATCTTCAAGAGATTTATCCCACGACTCATTCATCCTGCTCTCTATTATGAAAAACTCTGAAGTGGCTTGTGTCGGATCAGACGTTACATCGATTCGCAATGCCTTACAATTATCTTTTGTAGCCGCAGGGAGCGAATACAATGTGCCATCCTCTGCGCGTTCAAGTTCAATCCACCGGCAAAGCCAACGTTCATAGGCAGACATCATTGGAGGACATGTGGAGCGGTCATTATATGACCCATTGGCCATGATATCCCAATATCCCGGAGATTGAGTATTGCCACCGGCTGCATCATATAGATCAGGCAATCCTAAAACATGACCATACTCATGGCAGAAGGTCCCTATTCCGGTAAGATAAGGTTGATAATTCTGTGGCACACTTCCCTTTAGCTCTGCGGAGCAGGCATAGCTGGCTATTCTCTTACCGTCGAAAACTAATTCAGGCATGCCATAGGCATCCATAAACACTTTATAGTCCGCCTGATGAGGCCAAATACAATCAGTGCGTCCCGTGTCAGCCTGTCCATATCCTGCAAAGAAAAAATACACGTTGTCAACCACACCGTCATTGTCATAGTCGTATTTAGAGAAATCTACATCGCCAGAATCATGCAGTTCTGTTAGGCTTTGCTCTATTGCTTCTCCAAAGTGATCCATGAACGACCCCTGTGCAGTCCCGACATAGTGTTGGGATGTGTGGTTGAGTGTTATGGGTCGGGTCACATCAAAAACCGGGTTGAATTTACCCCCTGATACAGCTCGATAGTAATCACGAGCCGATCCTTTCGCCTCATATTCGGAATACCCTTCTTCGTTACAAAGACGATTGATTGATTCCTGAATATCAGGAACTGTGAATTTTGTATCAGCATATTCTATAAGAACCACTAAAGCATGAACTTCCTCTTCGCTTGTCGTAGGATAAGTGGTACGTCCTTCATTGTTGAGCATACCCATATATTGGGGAGGTGCCAAACGCTTGCGACAAGTCTTGGAGTTTACCTCCTTTCGAAGCAGATCAATGTTGCTCTCGGTAGCACTAAGCTTTTGCCCCGATCTGACTGCCGGTTTCCAGAAACCGGAAAAGTCGCGCTCAAGGAGACTGCTTCTGTCTGAAGACATCACATAATGGAAGTTTTCATCCCCTACAAGATATCCTTCAACATATGTGTCATCTGAATTGTAGAATCGCATCAATGACGGATCAGCCGGAACGGCATTCATTACCAACGGGACTGCCAGAGCGCATAAGGCAGCCGAAATGCTTATTACTCTCATATCCTTATTATTTTAATTATTGGCTTTCCGACAGGGACTCGAACCCTTTTTTTATATCTACCTAAGAAATCGGAAAATAAAGTGAGGGTCGTCGCAGCTTTGCGGGCATTGACGGCCCTCAATTCACCATCATTTCAACCTAACACGTAAATGTTAGTTCATACACTTTCATCGTATCAAATCATTTATTTAATCACCATCTTACGACCGTTTACAATGTAGATGCCGGGAGGCAGATTCTTCAAGTCACGTCCATAACGCTTAAAGAGTATGCCTTCCACTCCTACTACGTTATACTCCATATTCGGAATAATCGCCGTGATTCCTGAGAGCTCAAGTTCGAATGGATTTGAGAATGATGACTCTTCACCTGTCACATACACCGCGCTTACGTGATAAATACTCTTGCTTTCAGCCTCTGGATCAGTAAATGTAAGAACATTTCCGTTTACACTGCCTATCTTTGCATTGTTTCGATATACATTGTAGTTTTTAATCTCCTTGCTGGATCCTTTCTCAAAAGTTACGTCATCAAGCAGAAGCATGTGACCCTTGGCAGTTACAACGCGAATAGCGAAATAGAGAGATCCTTCCGGAAGGTCGGCTTCAAATTTCTCCCATGAAGCAGCCCCCGATACTTTAATTTCTTTCAGCAAAGTGAAGTCAGCTATTTCACGTCCGGTGTTTGAATAAAGAATTTCCAAATCCTCCGGTCCAAAGTTGGTGATCATTTGCTTTGCATAGAATGAAATCGTCTGTGCATTTCCGGAGAGAGCCGGAGAAATCAACCAGTCGTCATTGTGATCATCAGGATTATCAAGGATAGTGGCGAAAGATACGAGATATTGTTTTCCGCTATGAGGGTTCGCCTCTGTATTTCCCGCCGGGACACCAATAGATTCCGGATTGAATACCATAAAGGCCATCGGAGCACCATTATTGGGGAAGTTGGCTTCGCCAAGACCTATTGTACGGCGTCCATCAACATCTATTGTTTTCCATTCTCCGAGGTTGGTAGTGGTGCATGGTTCATAACTTTCAAAGTCCTCTGTAGTTTTATATACCATATATTCTGATGGAGCCTCCCATTCCAGACGGACTGCATTCTCTTCAATCTGCGTTCCGCTAAGATTTTCAGGAGCAGAAACATGAGATTCAAGCACCTGCACAGTATGGATAACCTCGTTGTTGTCGGGGTACTCATCGTCGGCATAGTTGGCATAGACCATAAAGTTAAGGTCGCCGGCCTCACCCGGAGTGGGTGAATAAGTCCACATCTGTTTGAAGCTTTCTTTTGCTTTAAGACCATCGATATGACGACTTTCTTTCAATATGTCGTTAATGTAGAGCTCCAGATCGAATCCATCGCAATCCTTTTGTCCGACATTGGTAGCGGTTGCGTTGATTGTTACAGGAGTGCCGTATGTTGTAACAGACTTATTGATTGAAGATTCAACTTTGATATCTCTATCCCGTTGATCCATTACACTTAGATTATCAACACACATAAAATTAATCGGACCGGAATTATTGACAAATTTAATTCTCAGACGGCAGTATGTGTCCGTATCAGAATGCTTGAGCGGGAAAGAGGCGCGTAACCAGTCGGTCATATCACTGCTCTCTCCTGAGCAAGTTCCGATAAGTTCATCGCTTCCGTCCGGACGGAGTTGATAAATTTCAATCACATTTCCGTTATAAACTATATAATCCAGCGCAACCACAGGATTCTTAGCATCCAGACTAATCTTGCCGGAACTTATCATAGCGTCACCATCGCCATTGGATACTACACCATAGGCCAGCGAATAACCATCGTCGTCAGAAAAATGGGAAGTGGAATAATCCAAAGTCTGCTGATTTGTTTCTTTAATCCAATACAGGCCACTTTCCCCATTGAAGTGTTCATGGAAAGGAAGTGCATTGGGTTCGCCTACAACGAGTGAGCTCGTATATCGCAAGGGACTTTCGTCAATAACATTGACAGCGGAGATGAGAAGCTGAAGAACACCCTGTGGTCCGGTGCTGGGATCAAGCTCAATCTTGCAACTTGTTCCTTTCAGATTTTTCGCAATTTGGACTCTTCCTCCGGCTCCTTCCTGATAAAGATTATAAGTCAGATCATCGATGTTCACATATTCTCCATTCACACCTGCTTCATTCGGTGTCCATTCAAGCTCTATATAGTTGCCCTTGTCACGGAGATATGCAACGGGAGGAAGGGGTTTGTCGACACCTATAAAGACATTAGCTGATACCTGTCGGCTCATCCCCTTGCTATTGGCTACTTCAACATTGAAATTATGATATCCGTTGCGCTTGGCAGCGTATTCATAATTTATTTTCTCCCCTACTCCGGGATGATCGATTGTAGCTACCTCATCCATCCCTTCATAGATAGTTACAGATACTAATTCATCGATAGGATTCCCGTCAATTGTTGTTGTAGGCGTGGTAAAGGAAAGAGTTGCCTTAAGTTCACCCATCGGGGCAGCTATGGCGGTCAAATCTTCAATCTGTGAGGGAACGGCGGCATGTCGAGGAGCAGAGATCACCAAATTATCCAGACGGATAAACATTTCTTCGCGCCCTACATGTCGGAAAGCTATACGAACTTTTTGGTCTTTTTCCGATTCAAGAGTGATGACTTGAGACTCTGACATATCAGAAGAACGTCCGGCAGCTGTTTCACCTAACAGCAATTTATATTTGCTTGGATCAGCTCCTTCCCCATACAACACCTCGAATTTATCTCCAAATGGTCCATACGTCGCAAAGCTAATTTCATATGTGCAGTTGGCATCAAGCTTAATCTCAGGTGTTATCAGCCATTCCTTGCTTACAGGAGCGGTTGAATTTGGATTATTTACATCGCTATTCCACATAGCCACTCCATCTGTTGAGGATCCTCGTGTACCCCAAGACCATGCGTCACCAAGAAGATACAGGTCGAGCGACTCCTCAGTATCAAACGTCTCTTTATATGGAGGAATGATGGCCTGGCCTATCTGAATCTTGTTTGTTGCAAAACGCTCACCTTCCAAAGTCGCGTTGACAGGGACAATGTCATAGTAATAATTGGCAAGGGGCATCTCTGAAGTCAAAGTCTCGGAAAAAGAGGTTGAGGAGACATTGCTTGCCACTTTCTCTTCCATCGGCATCCGATAGACATCATATTTCAAATTTGACACATACCCTCCATGAATGCCATTCTCTTCAGGAATCCAAGTGACAGTGGCTGTATCGTTGATATATTCGAACTTAGCTTCCTTAATTGCCGGAGTGTCATCACCAACCCATAATTCAAGAGTTGACATAGGAGATTTTCCGGCAGCATTGGATGCATATGCCTCAATAACATTCTGACCGGCAGAAACACTAATCTGAGCTTTTACCTCACCTCCTGCAGATGCAGTGCCGGTAGCCACTTCCTCGCCGTTGGCCAAAACTGTCCAGTCAACATTTCCTGAAAGCGAGCTGCCATTGAATGTATCATCTGCGACCGTGAACGAAACCTCACCCGTAAGGGCATTCCCGCTGAAGGCCACGTTGAAATCTTGAAGTGCGTTAGGAGCCATGTCATTTGCTGCATGAGGCAGAGCCTGCAGGCCATAAATACGCTCATTAAGAGGGAAGCGTTTCACTTCCTCAACATGGGCATCATTAAGATCCACCGTATATAAAATAGATTCTCCATCGCCATTTACGCAAGCCCAATAAAAGATATTATTGTGCTGGTCTATTGTGCCAGACTGCGGATAAACACCATTTGCTGAAGATACTTTTACACCTGTATCTCCAATTTTATTAGCTGCTGCTGTCTCTGTGTCAAAATTATAAAGGCACCCATCATCCCCTATGCCATAAAGGAGTCCGTCACTGGTTACGCCCAGTGCAAGAATATGACGATCAACTTCGCCAATTATCTTTTTATTGGGAAGATATTTGTTTTGGGCACTGAATGTAACGGTCGCAAGTTCATAACCGTTGCCATATTCATTCCAGAACACACCGTATATAATATCATTTTTTTCGTCATTTGCATAGTCGGTAGCCACATATTCGGCACCTTCTAATTCAAGATATGAAACACGCTTGCCTGTTTCAAGATCGTAAACACGCACATCAACTTCAACATCACCGAACGATACACCCCAGTTGGCAGAATAGACGAGGTTGTTCATCTTCACGCACCCACCATTGCTGTAAGTGGTTGAAGAAGTTCCCTTATATAGCTGATTTAAAGTCACTTCTTCTCCAACAAGGATATTATAGAACCCATAGGCGTTATAACGGGAATCCCAATTGTTCTGATACACGATATTGCCAAAGAATTCCTTTGGAGCAGCCACTTTTGAAACCGGCGCTTTAAAAGCTTGCCCGATCAAGCCGTTAAAAGTAGTGTGCATCCCCTGGGACGGAAGCTGTTCTTGTCTGACAGTTCGGAGCACAGGATACTTTTCGTAAATCGCTTCATCCTGTTGTTGAGATTGACCTACTATTTTGGGTTGCTGAGAGGGAGGGGTACCGCCCAAGAGGGCTAAGGCTGTACCTGTAACGCCTACCGCACTCACAACCGACAGAAGGGGTCTGAAAGTTTTCTTCATAGTTGTAAAGTTAAATTATGAATATTCAATTTGTTAATTCTTGATTACGTACTTCCATATATTCTTCCAGAAGGGAGGCAGCCTCCGACATCTCTTCCCGTGCCACCGGTTCATAAATGAATTTGATTATGTTAGGGAGTAGCTTTCGTGCATGCGCCTCTTCATAGAGGTGGGAATAAAGTATAGTAGGAATTTCCGATGCATGTTCAAATAATGCTCCTATTGCTTCGCCATCTGACAAATGACTGCTGGCTAAAATAAAGTCGGGATGTTGCAGAAGCCCATATTTTATTTGAGCCGTATGTTCGCAAAAACCGAGGGATTTCCATGACGGTCTCACTTCGTTCAACATGAGAGTCAAACTCTTGCGGACAAGATAACAGTGTTCAAGAAGAATATAAGTATGTTGGGATTGCTGTCTCATATACGGATTATCTTTTCACAGGCAAAGATAAAGATGCAATGACCAATCCGCAATCAAAAGAATTTTAAGGCGTATTTTTAATGGTTAAAGATGCTGTATTCAGGGTTGAAGATGCAGATAGACGAAGCTTTTTTTGTGTGAAAAAGGCGGACTCCTTAAGAATCCGCCTTTAACTATTGCCAAGCCAATCAAGAAATTTCTGTTTACGGGTAGAGCTGACCATTATCTCCCGGTCATCGTCATTTATCCTGTAACGCACCATAAGACGACCTCTGAAATACTTTGAAACCTTTGTGATGCAATCGATACTAAGAATCAAACCACGCGACACCTGAAAAAACTGATCAGGTGGCAATGCATCCATCACGGATTGAAGTTGCTGAAAATTTGTAAGCCTTGATTTGCCATCTTTGCGATACAGATAGACTAACCCTTCTTTCATCTCAAATGCCGATACCTCTTCAACGTTTATGTATTCAAAGTTATCTCCTCTTACGGTCAGAATCCTTTTATTTTTATTACGCGTCTCTCCTGTAATGGATTCATACAATTGTCTGAGATTAACTAACGGGGAGGAGGAAGATTCTCTCATACTCTCAAATTTTTTTATTGCATCATCTATTTCCTCGTCTGCATACGGTTTCATGACATATCCAATTCCGAAAGTCTGGAATGCCTTCAAAGCATAGCTATCAAAAGCCGTTGTAAATATAATAGGAATTGTCGGTTTAACTTTTTCAAAAATTTGAAAACAATTTCCATCTGACAATTCAACATCCATGAAGATAAGATCGACCTCAGGGACAGCACTAAGAAATCCTATTGCTTCTTTCACGGTTGCTCCCTCATACACACAATCCATATTAGCCCTCAGCTTGCCTATGGTCTTAACGAGCCGCTCGCGGGTAAAGAGTTCATCTTCTATTACTGCATATTTCATATTCCTTTTGGTATTAAGTTAAGCATTAAGGAGTTGCCAAAAATTAATTGATGTATCAATTGAAAAGAGGGATAGTGACAATAAAATTTTTGCCATCATTAATGTATGAAAATTTTTCTCCTAAGTCTCCGTATGCTCTCTTAAGATAGCGGAGACCGATGCCGCTTTTCGACACGTGGTCATTTACCTTTGGACGCATAGGATTCGTTATTATCAGCTTATCCGGAAAAATCTCCACCAGAACTTTCATTGGGTCGTCAGTGGTGATGACATTATGTTTCGTTACATTTTCCATAAGCATCTGAAGGCTTGCCGGAACAATTTGTTGATTTAACACATTTCCTAACCCTCGAATCTCAACGTCGAACTGCTGCCAATATCTCATTTTCAATACTTCAATGTAAAAATTCAACTGCTCGAGTTCTTCTTTGAGACTTACCTTCTGATGTTCATGTTGCCTCATTATATAGTTGTAGAGTTTTGCCAATGATAAAATAAATTTTTGAGCCTTGTCTTTGTCGATTGCGTTCAGAGAATATAGCAAGTTAAGAGAGTTGAATAGGAAATGAGGATTTACCTGTGCTTTTAAAACATCATATTGTAATTGTGCCATATGAGATTTTACTTCATTGGCTTTTGACTCGGCTAAACGATATGAAATAACAAAATAAGCCACTTCATGAACAAGAAGAATAAGGAAATCAACCATATAGAGTTCTGCCCAATCTACAACAGGAATTTTTCCCAGTAACATAATTATTCCAATAAAAAATAGATTTGCAATCGTCACTCCAATTGTGGAAATGACAATATCTATTACAATTTTAATCGGAACAATTCTAATCTTGCGATCTATAAAGAATACTACAATGGTATTCACTACTATAAAAACAATAATTGGCAATGACGTGAGGCAGATGCCCGCAATCCCCCTTTCTATCGATCCATACGGCCATATTTCTCTTCGCACCAATATATTATAAAATGCATTGAACCATATACAGAAGACTATCACACTCAGTATATACCAAAGGACAGTTCTGGAATTGAATATTGGGCGGATTTTCCGTGGATGGCGGGTAGTCATACGAATAAAATTATAAATCATTTGCAAAGTTAAGATATGGATCTATTAAAAAAGTACCTTTTTTATACTAATTCCAACCGATTTATCTGATTATATTACATACCTTGAATAACAATAATCATCGCATGGAAATGCAAAATCAAGATGACAAGTATATATATATTAAAATATAGGGATGAAAAACTGACAGTTTTTCATCCCCAGAAAATTTTATTATAAAGTTAAGTTGTTTCAGGAGATTAGATAATACCCTGAGCCATCATAGCATCTGCCACTTTGAGGAAGCCGGCGATATTGGCACCCTTCATATAGTTGATATAACCGTCGGGCTGAGTGCCATGCTCTACGCAAGCTGCATGAATATCGTGCATGATTGTATGAAGCATCTCGTCAACCTTTGCTGCTGACCACTGGAGATGCTCTGCATCCTGAGTCATTTCAAGGCCTGAAACAGCCACACCACCTGCATTCACTGCTTTGCCGGGACCATAAGGAATCTTGTTCTCGATGAATGTGTCGATAGCCTCAGGTGTACAACCCATGTTGGAAACCTCGGCAACAAGAAGAACCTTATTATCTACAAGCATACGTGCATCTTCACCGTTGAGCTCATTCTGAGTGGCACAAGGAAGAGCGATATCCACTTTCTGCTCCCAAGGCTTTTTGCCGGGGAAGAATGTAGAACCGGGGAATTTCTCTGCATAAGGAGCCACGATATCATCACCTGTAGCACGAAGCTCAAGCATATATTCGATCTTCTCGGCATCAAGACCGGCGGGATCGTAGATATAGCCGTCAGGACCGGAAATAGTAACAACCTTTCCACCTAACTCCGTAGCCTTTGTAGCAGCACCCCAAGCCACGTTGCCGAATCCTGAGATGGCGATTGTCTTTCCTTTGATGTCTGTGCCAAGATCGTTAAGCATGCTTGTTGTATAATAGAGAGCGCCGAAACCGGTAGCCTCGGGGCGGATACGGCTTCCACCGAAAGAAAGGCCTTTTCCTGTGAATGTTCCGGTGTTTTCGCGAGCGAGTTTCTTATACATACCATACATATATCCTACCTCACGGCCACCTACGCCGATATCACCTGCAGGCACATCGCGGTCCGGGCCGAGGTTACGCCAAAGCTCCATAACAAAAGCCTGGCAGAAACGCATGATCTCAGCATCGCTCTTGCCGCGTGGGCTGAAGTCAGAACCACCTTTTCCGCCACCCATAGGAAGAGTGGTGAGAGCATTTTTGAAAGTCTGCTCGAATCCGAGGAATTTAAGAATCGAAAGATTCACGGAAGCATGGAAACGGATACCTCCTTTGTAGGGACCGATTGCGTTGTTGAATTGTACGCGATAACCGATATTGTTCTGAACTTCTCCCTTGTCATCAGTCCAGGATACACGGAATGTGAAGATTCTGTCGGGCTCTACCATACGCTCGATGATCTTTGCTTTCTCGTATTCCGGATGCTGGTTATAAACCTCCTCAACCGACATAAGAACTTCCTTCACTGCCTGAAGATATTCTTTCTCACCGGGATGCTTGGCCTCAAGAGCGGCCATGATTTCATTAATGTTCATTTCAATTCAGTATTTAGATTTATGGTTGGTTAACTAACATTGCAAACTTACTCTTTTTTTCTATCTCCTGCAAATAAAATAATATGTTTAAAAGCAGATTTGAAAATTTACTGCGTTCCTAATCTATAATATCCAAAGGGGTATCATCTCTGACGACCTAAATGATATAAACGGGAAACAAAAGAAAGGGCTCTCCTTTTCAGGAAAGCCCTAAATTTATTTATAATGCTTGATTCTTTCGATTACTTCTGAGTGAAGATTACGATACGGTTCCAGTCGTTAGTGCTGTAAGGCTGAACGTCAGAGCCATCATATTTAACTGTGAGGCGGTTAGCGTCGATGCCATAGTTGTTGATAAGAGCGTCAGCAACTGCGTTAGCACGTTTTTCAGAGAGCTGGAGGTTGTATTCAGCTGTACCGGTATCCTTGTCAGCATAACCAACTACCATAACTTTCTCGTTGGGGTTAGCCTTCATCCATTCAGCCATGTTGTAGATGTTAACCTCTTCAGTAGGCATGATCTTAGCAGAATTGATGGTGAAGCGTACAGTTGACATCAGAGGAGCGTTTGCACAGTCTTTCTGAACGGCATTCTTAACCTCGGGGCAGGGGAGCTGAGCCTGGAGAGAAGCAACTTCCTGACCGCAAGCGAGGAGCTGAGCGCGGAGGTCGTTAACCTGACCGTTGAGGCTTGCAATCTGAGATACATAGTCGCACTCGTTGTATTTACCGAACTCACGACCACCGATGTTGAAGTTGAAACCACCCATTACAGATACGTTTGCATCGATAGACTCACCTACGGCAGAACCATTCCAGTTGTCACCGTAGAAGCTTGCACGAGCCTCAGCGAAGAAATCAACATATTTGCAAAGACGGAAACGGAACTGAAGACCTGCAGAAACAGGAAGAGTCCATACTACATTCTTTACACCGCCGTGGCTATCTTCTACATTAGTAGCGGCTGCAGGCTGATGACCCTGTGCATCACGGATATCCCAGTTAGCATCACCACCAAGACCTACGAAGGGGATGAGTGAGAATACGCGGTTGCTGTTGGGACCCTTGATTGAGTTGAACATATCCCACATCAACTCTGCCTGGAGCTGTGCGTGCTTTGAACGAGTCCAACCGTTATCGAGAGTGGCGCGAGTGTTCTCATTCCAGTGAAGCGGACCACCCATTGCTTTGATACGGAATCCTACGTAGGGAGATACCCAACGACCGAAACCGAAACCATACTGAACTGTGATGCGGTTCTTGTTGAAGTTGTCTTTTGTACCGTGTTCTACGAAAGGAACTGTTGCACCGGCACCGAGTTCGATGAACCAGTTGTTGCGCCAGTTAGAGAAATAACGAGTGGCGGGGTCACAGGTAAACTCAGTCACTGTAGTGGCTTCGCTTACGTAAACGTCCTGAGCCATTGCAGGTGCGGCTACTGCGAGAGTGCCGGCTACTGCCATTGCGTAGTAAAGATTCTTAGCTTTCATAATTATAACTTTAAATTATTGTTTTCAATGTCAATTCCGTTTTGCGAAATTATACATATTTAACATTCGAAACTTTTTCTTTGTTTTAGAAACCTATACTTTTTTTCAAAACTTTTTTCATTTTCCGCTTTAACAAAGTATAATTCAAGCATTTAAATTCTATTTAATTTTATGCTTTTTTATACTTTATTTTTCTTTTTTTCTTCTTTTCAAGTCTAAATATGCTTTTATGACCTATCAAGAACTAAAAAAGTTTAATCCTCTTTATTTTAACATTCCACTATTTTTGACTAATTTTGAAATGTCTAAGATTTAGGACTGCTTTTTCAAGCGGCAAAATTAACATAAATTTATTAATTTTCAAAAAAATAATCATATATTTAGAGTTTTTCTCCTCTTTTCTCCTCCCTTTTCTCCTTTCTTTATATAGTATATGGCTCACAAGAGGAATAAAATACGGTTCAGACTTGAAAATGAGTCTCATCTTTCTTCTATCGCTGATTTCTCCATCTCAAGATGGATGTTGGCGACCGGATGTCTCGTATTCTTATTGCTCGCTATTTTCTTAGGAGCTATACTGGTATTCTTCACCCCTCTCCACACTTTCCTCCCGGGATATCTCAAGGAAAACCAGAGGTCGGCCACCGAAGAGAGTCTCCTGAGACTCGACTCACTCCATAGTGTTTATGAAACCAACCAGAGGTATATCGACAATTATCTCCGCATTACCGATACAGACCGTGCAGCCAAGGATTCCCTGTCGGCATATCCCGATACCATCATAGCCACCAATGATTCCCTTATCCTCCCTTCTGAAAGAGAAAGAAAGTTTGTGGCTGCTATGGAGGAGCAGGAACGTTTCAACATTTCAGTCCTCGCTCCCCTCGCTGCCGATGGAATGGTATTCTATAATGTTTGCGAATCAGGGGTATTCACCTCATCTTCCAAAGATTCTCAGATTGCGGAAATTATTATTCCGGCTGATTCCGATATATCGGCCATTGCCGACGGAACTGTGGTGGCAGCCTATTATTCGCCAACCGACAAGGGATACGTAATGATCATTCAGCATGCACGCGGATTCCTTTCAAGATATTCACATTGCGGCGAACCAATGGTTTCGCTTGATGAAGATGTGACCGGAGGAAGCATAATCGCCAAAGCCCCATCCCCCGACAAACTTGGAAAAAGATATATATATCTAAGGATGTGGCATAACGGAGCTGCTGTGATTCCTTATTATTATATCCACACTTCTTCAAGAGAATCCGACAATCTGAAATTCGGGGCCGAAAATTCCTTTGAAGCTCCGCGAGGAAAATAAAATCTGACATGGAACACAATTCTTTACAAAATATAGCTATACTGGGAAGTACCGGAAGCATAGGCACCCAGACTCTCGACATAATTTCAGAACATCCCGATAGATTCCGTGCTGATGTTCTCACTGCCCGTTCGAACTGGGAGTTGCTTGCAGAGCAAGCCCGAATCTTCAAGCCATCGAAGGTGGTGATCGCTGATGACCGGTATTATCCTTTGTTAAAGGAAGCGCTAAATGATAAACCCATTGCTGTGGAATCAGGATCTGAAGCCATCGCCTCGGCTGCCGGAGAATCCGCAGCCGATACTGTGGTAACAGCCATGGTGGGATACAGCGGACTTATTCCCACGATAATGGCGATAAGAGCCGGTAAAAGAATCGCATTGGCAAATAAGGAAACATTGGTGGTGGCCGGCGAGGTGATCACTCGCCTTCTCAAGCAATCCTCTTCTGAAATCATCCCTGTTGATAGCGAACATTCCGCCATATTCCAGGCCTTGATGGGAGAGAAGCGTGATCAAGCGTCAAAAATCATTCTTACAGCCTCCGGAGGCCCTTTCCGCACCTTAAGTGCTGACCGGCTCCACCAAGTCTCTCCGGCTGATGCCCTGCGACATCCAAACTGGGACATGGGAGCGAAGGTAACCATCGATTCCGCCTCGATGATGAACAAAGGATTTGAGATGATCGAGGCCAAATGGCTTTTCGACTTCAATCCGGATGATATCGAGATTGTGGTGCATCCACAGTCGATTGTCCATTCAATGGTGGAATTTCAGGACGGATCTATCAAGGCACAGCTTGGTCAACCGGATATGCGGATTCCGATTTCCCTTGCCCTCGGCTATCCCGACCGGCTTTCCACCCGGCGCGCTCCCCTTTCGCTGCGTCAATATGCCACTCTCACTTTCGAACATCCCGATTATGAGAAATTCCCGTTATTGGGAATGGCTTTTGATGCAATCAAGGAGGGGGGCAACATGCCTTGCATCCTGAATGCAGCAAATGAAATTGCAGTAGAGGCTTTTCTCAAAGAGCGCATACGTTTCACAGATATGCCGCGCCTTGTGGCTGAGGTGATGGAATCCACACCCTTCATTGCAGATGTGGTGCTTGAAGATCTGATCCACACCAACAAGGCGGCAAGAGAGATTGCCAACGAGATATTGAAAAAATATATTTATAATAATTGATACCGACCCGGGCTTACCTGCGGTCTCAAACAAAAAGAATAAAAAACGTGGAAACATTCCTGATAAAAGCAGCCCAGCTTATTCTTGCATTTGCAATTCTGGTGATTATTCATGAATTCGGTCATTTCCTTTTCGCCAGAATCTTCGGGGTGAAGGTAGAGAAATTCTATATCTTCTTCGACCCCTGGAAAGAGATTTTCAAATGGAAACCGAAAAAATATTTCGGTTTCTTCGGTAAAACAAAAAGTCTGGAGAAAGATTCATCAAAAGTGGAATCCGATGAGACTTCCGATGCAGACAAAAAAGACACAGACAAGTCCCCAAAAGGAAAATCCTCTTTCTGGGGCGACACTGAATATGGAATTGGGTGGCTTCCTTTAGGAGGTTATTGCAAGATCTCGGGTATGATCGATGAGTCGATGGATACAGAGCAGATGAAAAGAGCTCCCGAGAAATGGGAATTCCGTTCGAAGCCAGCATGGCAGCGTCTGCTCATAATGATTGCAGGAGTGCTTTTCAATTTCCTTCTGGCTATCCTTATATATGCGGGTATAGTATATGCTACGGGAGAGAAATATGTGCCGTTCCGTGATGCCAAGATGGGAATGGAATTTTCCGGTGAAGCGAGAAAGGCCGGATTTCATAACGGTGATATTCCGATAAAGGCTGACGGTGAAGAACTTGACAAGCCGGCCGAAGCTTTCATGAAGATGATGCAGGCAAAGACTGTCACAGTGATTCGCGACGGTAAGGAAGTGGATGTTACCATTCCCGAGAAATTCATCTTCAAGATGGAAGAGGAGGCAAAAAGCGATACTGCCTCGATAGCCTTTTTCACATATCGGTTCCCGGCACGTGTCACACAGGTGGTGATGGGAGAAGGAGCCGAGAAAGCCGGCATAAAGGAAGGGGATGAATTTATCTCGGTGGATTCAGTGGCAACTCCTACCCTTCTGTCATTCCAGGAGTCGCTCAAAGGTAAAGAAGATAAGTTGATTCAAGCCAAGATAGCGCGCAAGAACGGTGCCGTAACGGATACGATCACCCTTCCTATAAAACTTTCAGGCGCTGCAAAGATGGGAATAGGCCTTGAAATAGACCCTTCGGCTTTCTTCAATTCCAAAGAGATTAAATATTCCCTTCTTCAATCCGTGCCACGCGGAATAGAGATGGGTACCGATAAGCTCACGGCCTATGCCAAGTCGATGAAAATGGTATTCACCAAGGAGGGTGCCAATTCCATCGGCGGATTCGGATCATTAGGAGCGATATTCCCTGAGAAATGGAACTGGATTGCATTCTGGAACATCGCGGCCTTTCTTTCAGTGGCATTGGCATTCATGAACATTCTTCCGATTCCGGCACTCGACGGCGGACATGTGCTTTTCCTCCTATATGAGGTGATCACAGGCAGGAAACCGAGCGATAAATTTCTGGAATATGCACAGGTCACCGGAATGGTGCTTCTTATCCTTCTTTTGGTATATGCCAACGGCATGGATATAGTGAGACTTTTCAAATAACTCAGCAATCTCAGAATCTATGAGCAATAAGATAATAAAGTTGAAACCGGGCAAGGAGGAATCCTTGTTACGTCATCATCCCTGGGTGTTTTCAGGTGCTGTCTCTTCAATCCCCAAAGGTCTTGAGGAGGGGGAGGATGTTACAGTCACCGACAGCAAGGACAATGTGTTAGGTACAGGTCATTATCAGATTGGATCGATAACGGTGCGCATACTTGAATTCGGTGTCGAATCTCTATCTGAAGATTTTTATGAGCGCAGGCTACGAAGTGCTTTTGCATTGCGTCAGACCTTAGGCCTGATACGCCCCGACAACAACTGCTACCGGCTCGTGCATGGCGAGGGTGACTTCCTGCCGGGTCTGGTGGTGGATATCTATGGTGACACGGCTGTGGTGCAGGCACATTCTCCGGGGATGCATTACGCTCGCCATAAGATTGCCGATGCCTTGACTCTTCTTCCTGATGCCAGGATAAGAAACGTATATTATAAATCCGAAACCACTCTCCCCTATAAGGCTCATCTCGATCCGGAGAATGAATATCTCATAGGAAACTATGACGGGAATATAGCTCTCGAAAACGGCCTGCAATTCAATATCGACTGGCTGAAAGGCCAAAAGACAGGATTCTTTGTGGATCAGCGCGAAAACAGAGCGCTTCTCGAACGCTTCTCCCATGGCAGAAAGGTGCTCAATATGTTCTGCTACACAGGGGGATTCTCGGTCTATGCCATGCGCGGTGGCGCAATTACGGTGGATTCTGTGGATTCTTCATCCAAGGCAGTGGCTCTCACGGATGCCAATATCGACCTTAACTTTCCCGGCGATCCACGCCACAAGACTTATGACACAGATGCATTCAAGTTTCTCGCCGATATGCCGGCTGATAAATACGATCTTATAATTCTGGACCCTCCTGCCTTCGCCAAGCATCGTTCGGCTATCAAGAACGGGCTGATAGGTTATCGCAAACTCAACGGAAAGGCTTTCGATAAAATCAAATCAGGAGGGATTCTATTCACTTTCTCATGCTCGCAGGCTATCACCAAGGAAATGTTCCGGTTGGCTGTTTTCAGTGCGGCTGCCAAATCGGGGAGAAAAGTGAGAATCCTCCATCAACTTTCCCAACCGGCCGACCATCCGGTGGATATATCTCATCCCGAGGGAGAATACCTCAAGGGTCTGGTGCTCTATGTGGAATGAGAATAACAAGTTCTTAATCGACTCTAATATCATAAAGCTATGAAAAGAATAATACCGACACTAATTTTCGGAACAATGGCAACATTGAATATGAACGCAGTGGTTGATAAGACATTCAACTACCATGTGGACCGTTTCGCAGACATCGAGGTGCTTCGTTATGAGGTTCCTGAATTTCATCGTCTGTCGCTCCAGCAGAAAAAGATGTTATACTACCTGTCTCAGGCGGCCCAGATGGGTCGCGATATCATCTGGGATCAGAATGGAAAATACAATCTTCAGATACGTCAGCTTCTGGAGAACATCTATACCGGCTATAATGGCGACCGCAATTCAGCTGATTTCAAGGCTTTTGAGAAATACTTGAAACAGGTATGGTTTGGCAACGGCATACATCACCACTATTCTACCGATAAATTCCGCCCCGAATTCTCCAAAGCTTTCTTTGAGGAGCAGGTGGCTTCAATTCCCGATTCAGATCTTCCCCTGGCTCCGGGTCAGACCCGCGCTGAGATGATGGAGGTGCTGATACCGGTGATTTTCGATCCGGCGGTAATGGCAAAACGTGTGAATCAGGATGGCACACAGGATGTGGTAGCCACATCAGCCAATAATCTATATGGCGATGGTGTGACCCAGAAGGAAGTGGAGGATTTCTATGCCAAGATGAAAAATCCAAACGACGAGACTCCCGTATCCTACGGTCTGAATGCCAAAGTGGTGAAGAAAGATGGCAAGATTCAGGAAGAGAAGTATCATCTCACCGGGCTCTACGGACCTGCAATCGCCGAGATAATCTATTGGCTTGATATGGCGAAAAGCGTAGCAGAGAATGATGCGCAGAAGGCATATATCACAAAGCTTATCGACTATTATGTGACCGGTGACCTGAAACTTTTCGATGAATATTCCATTCTCTGGGCCGAGGATACACAATCCGACATCGATTTCGTGAACGGTTTTATCGAGAGTTACGGCGATCCTTTAGGTATGACCGGTTCATGGGAATCATACGTGAATTTCAAAAATATCGCTTCTTCAAGCCGCACTAATAAAATCTCGAGCAATGCCCAATGGTTTGAAGATCACTCCCCGGTAGATCCCCGTTTCCGCAAAGATAAAGTGAAAGGAGTATCGGCAAAGGTGATCACCGCTGCCATGCTTGCCGGTGATGCCTTCCCTTCCACAGCCATAGGAATCAACCTTCCTAACTCCAATTGGATTCGCGCACAGCACGGTTCCAAGTCGGTTACTCTTGAGAATATCACGGAAGCTTACGATATGGCTTCACATGGCAATGGATTCAATGAGGAATTCGTGATTGACGAGCCTACAAAAAAGATGCTCGATGAGTATCTCTACATCACCGATATGCTCCACACCGACCTTCACGAATGTCTTGGACATGCCTCCGGGCGCCTTATGCCGGGAGTGGATCAGGATGCCCTCAAAGAGAATGGTTCAGCCCTTGAAGAGGCACGCGCCGACCTCTTCGCTCTCTATTATGTGGCCGATCCAAAACTCCTTGAATTAGGTATTCTTGACAACCCTGATGCTTATCAGGCTGAATATTATAAATTCATGCTCAATGGTCTTATGACTCAGCTCAACCGTATCGAACCGGGCAACAATGTGGAGGAAGCTCACATGCGCAACCGCCAGCTCATTGCTAAATGGGTGCTTGAGAATGGCCGTAAGAAAGGGAAAGGCGGAAAAGATGTGGTAGAGCTTGTGAAGAAAAACGGCAAGACCTATGTCAAGATAAATGATTATCCCAAATTGAGAGAGCTTTTCGGAAATCTGCTTGCTGAAATTCAGAGAATCAAGAGTGAGGGTGATTATAAAGCAGGTAATGATCTGATTCAGAAATATGCAGTGAAGGTGGATCCCAAAATCCATAAAGAGGTGCTCGACCGATTCTCAAAACTTGACATTCCTCCTTACCGAGGATTCATCAATCCGGTATATACCCCGGAATATGACACAGCCGGAGAAATCACCGACATCACTATCTCCTATCCCGAGAATTATGCCGATCAGATGCTCCGCCTCTCACGCGACTACTCCCCTCTCACAAAATGAACGAGACAATCGCGAGAATAAAGAAACAGTTTTTCACCTTCCGCAATGGTATCTTGGCAGATACCTTGCGGAAGCAAGGCTGTTATGAGATAGTGTTCGGTCTCCAGGTGCCGCAGATAGCGGAGATAGCGCGTCAGCACATCCCTTCCATGGAGCTTGCCGACCGGCTATGGAGCGACAGGAAAGTGAGGGAGTCAAGACTTCTTGCCACCTATCTCTTCCCCCCCGAAGAAGTTTCGGAGGAAAAGGCTGTCAGTCTCGCTGAAGATGTGGCAACTGTGGAAGAGGCCGACATGCTTGCTTTCAGACTGCTGAAACGCTTGCCATTCAGAGATCGACTTCTTGAGACTATTAAGGAGAATCCCGGGGTGAGTCCGTATATGATCAAGACCTTGTCAAATCATTTGGCTTAATCATATAGGTTGATATAATATAAGGAGATCCATTTCTACCCTAAACTGAGAAATGGATCTCCTTATATTATACTCGCACAACTATATCCGATCAGGATTTTTTAGTATCCTTCTTTTCTTTCTTTTCTTTCTTATCTTTTTTAGCGGCTTTATCATTTTTATCGGAAGAAACGGAGTCAGTGTCATCTGGTGTCTCCGTTTCCTTGTATGTATAAGATACCACTTCTTTCCAACGACCTGAAGAAAGTGTTTTCTCTCCGGTATCGGTATCGGTAAACTCCCTGTTCATGGTGACAGATCGAAACACCCAGTTCTTCTGCGCATCATATTCATAAGCCGAATATGACAAATCCACCTTGGCAGTACCCTGGGGTCCGGATTCAAGAATCTGGGCCTTTATGGGATAAGACTCATCATTCATTTCAGTATATGTGAGTTCCCATGAAGTGCCATCCTCATAGTTCATGGAATAATTATAAAATATTCCATCTTCATTCTTCTTGGCATAGAGTCCCTTCAACGATCCGGTGAATTTTCCTTCTTTGTCGAAATTAAGCTCCATAGTGGGAATGGGATATATGATTTCAGCACCATGACGAATTTCCGAGCGACCCTCCACATCTCCCTTTATTGCAAAGCTTTTAAGATCTTCGGAATAATAGGTCTTTAAGGAATCCTCCTCCTCAATTACGACTTCTTCTTCGATAGAATCCATAACGATTGTATCCTCAGGAGCGCTATCTTTGGTTTTATTTCCCGAGCAGGCTCCCATAAGAAAAAGGGAGAAAGCGGAAGCAAAAGCGACAGTTAGTTTAGCTGATGACATGACAAAATCTTTTTTTAAAATATTAAAATCAGGATATATTGAATCCTTTGTGTCGCGAATTTACTAAAAATCTCCGTTGGAAGCAAATAATAGTGTTGAAATGTTAAGGAATGTTGTTTAAGATTAAACACATTAAAATATCGGGTTTTTAACCAACCTGAAAGCCTGTTCGCGCGTTTTATAGATACAAAGCAATATGGATAAGACGTTTAAAATTTCGTGAGAAAGGTTGAATGTCATTAGTTTAGTTAGATATAGTTTATAGTGGAATCGTCGACGGCCCCGCATTGACTGCGAGGCCGTCATTTTTTATATTGCTCTCAGTGCCATGAATCTACAATTTTTCATATCCAGCAAATACTTTTTTGTAAAAACTATTACTTCAATTTTGAGTTTAACATTTAAATAGTTATTTTTGCATTTTAAGAAAAATTTTAACAGTTTCCTCAATCCTCTTCTTCCGGAGTCAAGATGAAAAACCGATACAAAGAGATACTCATTTCCTTTCCTGCGTGGACATTCTCCGCAGTGACAATTGGTATTATTCTTTGGCTCACCCTGAGTTCCTCTCCATTAGGAGAATATCAACCCAAATTGTTTCCCGGAGCTGATAAGTTGGCTCACGCCTTGATGTTTGGTTTTCTGGTTGTAATGCTATGGCTTGATAAATGGAGATTCTCCGGATTCCGAAGTGTTGGATACCCATTCCTTATATGCGCATCCATAGCTACTTCCATATTTGGAATCGCCATTGAATTCCTGCAAGACCAGATGCACTCGGGCAGAACACTGGAGGTGGCTGATATGGTGGCAGACTCTGTCGGAGCCTTGACAGCAGGCCTCGTATGCTGTTTCTTTCAACCTAAATCATCGGATAAATAATGAATGAAAATATCCCTACCCCAAAGCCTGAAGATACTCCCAAAGCTGAAGAAGCTATGGTAAATGATGGTACTACCGCTAAGCCTTCTGCTAATCCAGACTCCGACACCCCACAACCTGAAGGTGAGAAAGAGGAAGGAAAGAAGAAGAAAAAGCATTTCATCCGGCCGAAATGGCTGAGGATTGTGCTTCGCGTCATTCTATGTCTGATCATTTTCATCCTTCTTATCCCTGTGCTGTTATATCTGCCCCCAGTGCAAAATATCATCAAGAATGTGGCTTGCGATATGGTGTATAAATCCACCGGGATGAAAATATCAATCGATAAATTTCTTCTTAAATGGCCTCTCGATGTCGAGCTTGACAAGGTGCTCGTGATTGATGCCAACAAGGATACAATGGTAAATGCACGGCAAGTGATAGCAGATGTCAAATTGCGTCCGCTTCTTAATCTTGATGTGCAACTCAACGGCCTTCGCCTTCTCGACGGAGAGTATAGAATGATGTCTCCGGATTCTTCAATGATTCTCAAGATTAAAGCCGGACGTCTTGATGTGGATTCCCGAAGCTATGCCAACATACGCACTTCAGAGATCTGTCTGAACAAAGGATATCTTCGTGACGGAAATCTGCAACTTTACATGAATGTGTGGAAACAGCAGAACACTCCGCCCGACAGCACCTCAGCTTCCACTCCTTTCTTCATAAAGGCTAACGACCTTCATCTGGAAAACTTCACTTTCGGGATGTCGATGCTACCCACTATCGATACTCTTAAACTAACGGTCAATGACCTGCGCCTTCGTGAAGGAGTGATCGATCTAAGGGAAAACAGTGTGAAATGGAAACTCGCCACCATCAAAGGAGGTGAAGCCACATACCTCACTCCCACACCCGAATGGGTGAAACAACATCCGGCTCCGCCATCCCAACCTTCCTCCGGCCCTCCGATGGTGATCATGGGCGACTCTATAAGTCTTGACAATTTCAAAGCCTTATATGCCACCAAAGGAGTGAAACCACTACCGGGATTTGATGCCTCCTACATTCAAGTGTCAGATGTAGCCATCGGATTGAAGGATTTCTATAATGAATCTTCCACCATCAGGCTCCCGATCACACGTCTTGAAGCCACTGAAAGAAGCGGCCTCAAGATTCTCAATGGATCTGGAACTATCGGTGTGGATTCTATTGGACTGACTCTTGACGATGTGGCTATCCGCACAATCTATTCCACACTTACGGCTACTGCCGATGTGCCGTTTGCAATGATGCAGATGAAGCCTGACGCACAGACCTCAGTGAAAGCAAAAGCGAGTATCGGCCTCCCCGATGTAGATGCTTTCATGCCTTCGCTGCGCGCATACACATCAAAGATTCCTGCACGTAACCCGCTGATGATCGATCTGGCGGCAGAGGGTTCGCTGTCGGATGTGGAGATTGCCCGTCTTGATGTGAGTCTCAAAGAGGTGCTTGAGCTTAATGCCAAAGGATATGCCAAAAATCCCCTGGACATGAAAAAGCTTAAGGCTTATGTGGATTTCGACGGCAGATTATCTAATCCGGCGCTTATAGGTAAATTTGTCGGTACAGGTGGAATAAAGATACCCACTTTCTCCATAAAGGGAAATGCGTCAGCCGACCGAGATACCTATACAGCAGATTTCAACCTTCTCAGCAGTGCGGGAGATTTGGCGGCCGACGGCAGAGTCTCTCTTAATTCCGAACGCTATGACGTTGACGCCACTCTGAGGAATATAAATGTGGCTCAGTTCGTTCCTGATCTGGGTATCGGGCATATATCGGGCAAAGTCAAGGCCAACGGATCAGGATTCAATCCCATCAACGGCAAAGCTTATACCAATGCCGACATACTGATTTCTGCAATCGAATATAACCGTCGCCATTACAACAATATAAAAGCTGATGTCGTATTGAATCCTAACGGTAGTTTCACTCTCTACGCGACATCGCCAAATCCCGGGCTTGATTTCGAGATTGATGGCACGGGATCTATCCATCCCGATAATTATACATTCGACATATCAGCCGATATCCGCGACCTTGATCTACGCGCCATTGGCTTGACCGACAGCGTGAACAATGGATATGGCCGCATTTATCTAAACGGATCGGCAAGTCCGGACCGTTGGCTTTATGACGCACGCGTGGATTTATCTGATTTTGAGTGGAATCTTCCGGGACAGACAATTACCATCCCCGGAAGTGCTTATGCTTCCATATATGCCTCTACAGATTTCACCGAAGCACATATAGATTCCGATCTCACTTATCTTGATTTCGAAAGTCAATCAGGACTCAAACGCCTTATCGACCGATTCACAAATGTGTCAGGATTGGTGATGAAACAAGTAGAAGAGCGTAACCTTGCAGTGGATTCAATAAGCCGACTTCTTCCACCTTTTGATCTGACATTCCAGGCCTCCGGACGAGGTCTGCTCAATCAGATCCTAACGCCCTACGATATGAGACTCGATACAGTATATGCCACCCTTACGCACGACTCCTTGCTGCGGGGCGACATAGGAGCGACCAATTTCTCAACTTCCTCTTTGAGCCTCGACACCTTGACACTTAATCTGAATGAGCGCCGTAATCTTCTCGATTACAAGATACATTTAGGCAACCGACCCGGGACGCTTGATGAGTTTGCCCAAGTGAACCTCAACGGGTATATCGGTCAGAACCGTATTGCAGCATCACTCACGCAGCAAAACCTCAAGAAGGAGACCGGTTACCGCATTGGTCTTACCGCGGCTATGATGGACAGCACAATCTCAGTCCATTTCACACCGCTGAAGTCAACTATCGCCTATATGCCTTGGACATTCAATAATGATAACTATATCGATTGCAATATCTTCACCAAGAGAATCCAGGCCAATCTAATGGCAGCCAGTGAGGAAAGCTCAATTCTTCTGAAGACGGAGCCGCTTCCCGACGGATCGAGCGAGCTGCTTGCCAAAATCGACAAGCTTAAAATCCAGGACTTCCTGAACATGGCGCTCAACGCTCCTCCTATAACAGGAGAGCTGAATACCGACCTGCGTGTGAAATATGACAAACAGCGCTTCTCGGGAAATGGAACGATCGATCTCAACAACCTCACATACGACAGGACAAGAATCGGAAGCTTCAATCTCGACCTTGACGCCGCCTATGCCCTGAGCGGGAACACAGATGTGACAGCGGGTCTGCGCATCGACGGCAACCGTGCTCTTGAGGCCTATGCCTCACTGCGGCCCGATGCAAACGGAGTTATGGAGCCCGACAGTCTTGGAGTGCGTCTCACGTCATTCCCGATAGCGATAGCTAACCCATTCCTTAATAACATGGCTGTTTTGGCCGGTAGTCTCAACGGCGACATGAGGCTTGACGGCACATTCACCAAGCCGCTTCTGAATGGTTATATCGCTTTCGACAAAGTGACCGCCAGGATTCCTATGGCAGGAAGCACCCTAAAGTTTACTAATGATTCAGTGACTGTAAAATCGAATATTATAGATTTCAATAAATTCAATATATTTGGTCAGAATGAGAATCCTTTGACTCTCGACGGCCAAGTGGATGCTACCTCATTCTCCGATATCAGTTTTGATCTCTCGCTGATCGGAAAGAACTTCCAGCCTGTAGGCAATGATAACCGGGCCCACAGCGATCTATATGGAAAACTTTTCCTCGACCTCGATGCCGGAGTGAAAGGAAATATGTCGAGGATGGATATCAATGCCAATCTCAATGTGTTAGGCACCTCCGATGTGACTTATGTTGTCAGCACCGCAGCCGCCGCATACACGGGTCAGACTGAAAACGATGTGGTGAAGTTTGTGAATTTCAACGACACTACACAAGTGGCCGAAAGCGATTCCATCACCGGAACGATGAACATGAGGATCAACGCCAAGGCTGTCATATCCCCGGGCACACAGATCACTGTGCTCCTCCCTGCCATGACCGGTGGCAACAATGCCACCGACCGTGTGGAGCTGCAGCCTACGGCAAATCTCACATTCTTCCAGAATTATATGGGAGATATGCGGCTTAACGGTAACTTCATCCTTGGTGAAGGATTCGCACGGTATAGTATTCCGGTTGTCGGACAAAAGAAATTCGAGTTCAATCCACAGAGTAGCGTCACATGGTCGGGCGACCTGATGAATCCATCGTTCAATATCATGGCTACTGATGAAATGAAAGCAAATGTGTCGTCAGGAGGCAATTCTCGTCTTGTCAACTTCCTGGTAACCCTGAAAGCCGTCGGAAATCTGAATAATCCGCAGGTATCCTTCGATCTTTCAACCAACGATGATCTATCCATCCAGAACGAACTTCAGAGCATGAGCGCCGACCAGAGGCAGACTCAAGCAATGAACCTCCTTCTTTATGGTCAATACGTAAGCGGAGATACAAAGGCAAATGCCAACTTGGGAGGAAATCTTCTTTACAGTTTCCTTGAGTCTCAGCTGAATTCATGGGCTGCAAAAACTATCCGGGGAGTTGATCTGTCGTTCGGAATCGATCAATACGACAAACTCAGCAACGGCGCAAGCTCCACTGAGACAAGTTATAGCTATCAGGTTTCGAAATCGCTCTTCAATAATCGATTCAAGATTCAAGTAGGAGGCAATTACTCTACCGATGCTTCAGCCGACGAGAATCTTGAGCAGAATCTTGTGAGCGATATCTCTCTGGAATATATCTTGCGGCAGACCCAGACCACCAATATGGCCGTAAGACTTTTCCGTCATACCGGATACGAAAGTATTCTTGAAGGCGAAGTAACTGAGACCGGTGCGGGCTTCGTAATGAAACGCAAACTCGACAACCTGTTACGCATGTTCCGTTTCCTAATGCCCAAAAAGAAGAGAAAGAGAAATAATGATTCCGGCGGGAATACAATTATCGGTAGCCCCATGGAAAACGATACAATAAAGACCAGCAATGAAAAAAGCGATAAATAATATATTCATCTTATGTGTCATAGCTCTCGTCACGGGAGTCATGGCCGGAGGCTGTTCCACCACTTCCCGCATCTCGGAAGATGATCCGTTGTATAACGGTATGTCGCTCAACCTCCATCCTGCCGACAAGGAGAAATTGCCCGCCGAAATGGTATCCGACCTCACATCTTCGGTTAATATCAGACCTAATAACCCGTGGCCTTTGATTTCGCCCTATAAGCGCAATCCTTTCCCTATCGGGCTATGGGTTTACAACCATTGGAATGATTCCACAAAAGGGATCAAAGGATGGTTATATCGAAAACTTGCAGAGGAGCCGGTGTTGGTTAGCGATGCTCGTCCGGAGACTCGTGTGAAGATGCTCGAATCAATTCTCGACAACAATGGTTACTTCGGATCAAAAGCCACATATTCACTAAAACCTGCCAAAAATCCCAAGAAGGCTAAGGTGATTTATAATGTTGATATATCCAAGCCCTATCTTCTCGACAGTATTATTCTATTCAATGAAAATAATCCTCTGACCCATTTCATTGATTCTCTAGCACGTAGGAGTAAATATCTGGTTAAGGGAGAACGATTCTGCGTGGATTCCCTGTCAGCTGAAAGAGTGAGAATTGCCAATGCTTTGCGAAATAGAGGATACTATTATTTCAAGCCTGAATATATTGAATTCGAGGCCGACAGTATTATCAATCCCGGCAATATCGCCCTGAGGATGACCTTGGCTGCCAATATGCCGAGATTAGCGAGCTTAAGATATAAGCTCGGTGATATCCATACCTATGTGCTCCGTCAGAGCAACCGCAATCCGGGAACTCCGGATACACTTCAGACATCGAAGGGAGAGATAATAGTGTTCCGGCCTTCAAGACTGAGGGAGAATATGATTCCTTCATGTATCACTTTCCGGAAGGGACGTTACTTCTCGGTAAGAAACATGGACCGCACGCAACAACGCCTCGCACGACTGGGTATCTTCAGCAATATCCAGCTGCAGGCTGTGCCTACCGACACCTCGGATAATAATCCTACCCTCGACCTCTATATCACCTGCCAGTTCGAACGCAAGATGGAAGTATCGCTTGAGGCTAATGTCACTTCCAAATCGAATTCATATCTTGGTCCAGGACTGATATTCGGTGTGACCAACAACAACCTATTCGGAGGAGCAGAGAAGCTGACCGTGCAGCTCAATGCCAATTATGAATGGCAGACAGGTAGAGGACGCAAGAGCAGCGTATTCAACAGCTACGAGTTCGGTCTGAACGGAACCCTCTCTTTCCCGCGACTTTTAGCTCCGAAATTCATACGGCGTACCAATCGCGAACTCAACTGGACCAATATCACGTTGGGAGCCGATCTCATGAACCGACCGAACTATTTCAAGCTTGTGGAATTTAACGCCGGTATCTCATACGAATGGCATCCTTCAAGAAATGTTCTCAACCAATTCACCCTATTTAATCTCTCCTACACCAAGCTGCTTCACACAACTCATGAATTTGATTCCATCATGACAGCCAATCCGGCAGTAGCGCTCAGCTTCCAGAGTCAGTATATCCCGAAGATGAGCTACACGTACACTCTGAATAAATTTCTGGAGCGTGACAATATCAATGGTATCAACTTCACATTTACCATTACCGAGGCAGGAAATATATTCGATGGTATCTACCGTCTTTGCGGTGTGAAGGGTCAAAAGAATCTATTCGGCACGCCCTTTTCACAATTCGTGAAAGGACAGGCTCAGCTTGTCTATAACCGTCGTCTTATCCGAGGATCCGACCAATGGCTGGTTTCGCGCGTGATGATTGGTGCAGCCCATGCCTACGCTAACTCTAAAGAGGTGCCATATTCAGAACAATTCTATATCGGAGGAGCCAATTCAATCAGAGCCTTCACCGTAAGATCGCTCGGTCCCGGATCATATAGGCCACCGGAATCTCTGCGCAACGGATATTTCGACCAGACCGGTACCTTCAAGCTCGAACTTAATTCTGAATATCGTTTTCCTATAATCAGCGTGCTTCACGGGGCTCTATTTGTGGATGCCGGCAATATCTGGCTCCTTAAAAATGATCCTTTGCGTCCGGGAGGAGAATTAAAAGCCAATAGCTTCCTCAAAGAGATAGCTTTGGGCACGGGTGTAGGTCTGCGTGTCGATATCGGAATGTTGGTATTGAGAGGAGACCTTGGTTACGGCCTTCATGCCCCCTATTATAACGGCACAAACCATTATTTCAATATCGCCTTCAAGAAAGCCTTCGCTTTCCATCTGGCTATAGGATATCCATTCTAAATTGTATTCCAGTTGAATGAGGTCTAAACCAATCAGTCCTCTTCCTTGTCTAATAAGAAAAGCACTTATGAAAAGATTATTGTTCCTATTACCGATCGTAATGATTATGGGATGTTCTAAAAAGAATGTGGATAATACCACCCGAAACGAACCGCAACCGGAGATAGTGGCTCAGAAGGTCACTCCAACCGGTTCACGTCCCCTTTCCATGGTCTTGAAAGCTTCTGCTTTCAAGATGACAGGTGATTATTCCAACAATGTAGCCATAACGCTAAACAGCGACGGATCTCTGGCATATTATCCGGCACCATCCGACATTTCTTCCACATCCCGTCCGGTGGATTTAGGTAATGGCTGGTGGTTGAATTGTCAAGGTATCTCTCCCACCTCAGTATTCACCAGATATACTTTTGAGGAATATTCCAAACTTGCCCAAACACCAACTCAAGCTGAATTAAAGGCAGCAATCATTCCGGGTGCATACGTCTCAGAATGGAAACAACTCTCTGTCCCCGCTTCACAAGCCCTAAGCAATATTCCTGCGATAAAGGAAGAATTAGGTATCAAGTGATTTGCGTTTGCAACGTGAAATAAATAACAATCGACCCGAAAGGCTTAAAAGGCCTTTCGGGTCGATTGTTATTTATACAGTTCTTGTTATTTGAGAGTCAACGAAACCTCGCCGTAATGATCCCCTCTCTGCATGGTGCCATAGAAAGTGGATCCGCCGGAGCTTGAAGCTTCAATCACAGTGTAGGATCCATGAGCCTTGCCGCTGACATTGAACGAAAAACCATCGGGAGACAGATAGCACGACCCACCCTTTAATGTCTGCGTCTTTGCGCCTTGATTTTTGGGATAATAGGAAGCACTCTTGATACTTCCATTAGAGATATTGATCGTTAGTACAAAACCATACTCTCCTCCATTATAATAAAAAATCCCGTTCATCACATTCTGCCCTTCTCTAAAGGATCCGATTCGTTCTGGTTTAGGAGCCGGTGCAGGGGCAGGTTCGGGTGCAGTAGCTTGGGTCGCATGAGGCGCTGATTGGGGAGCCACCGGAGCAGGGGAAGGAGTAACGACTGATTGGTTAAGCTCCGGCCGACCGGCAACGGGAGCCACATCACGCGATTCATTATTCTTGTTGCCGAGCTGAAGACCTACAAGAAGTCCAATTCCCAAAATAAGGATCACGCCAATCACGATAAGAACAATAAGTAAAGGATTCGATCCCTTCTGCTGCGGATAGTTGTTTCCGTTTTGCATAATATGTAAGTTTTTAATTAAAAGTCAATAGTGTGGAATACATATGTCGAACTGACATAGTTCATTCGTTTTATTTGATTAGCAAATTTAATAAATAATTCCAAGTGGAACAAACAATTTTTTCCCTCAGCCTCTGGGATAAAAGGCAAGAGTCGCGGAATCATTCCTGCGACTCTTACCTTTTTATAATATATCTATAATAAAAAACGAACCATCTCAAGGCGGCTTCGCGCCTGCCGGAGCTTTTCTGTTCTATCTATAGAACATCGTGTCCGGTAAAAAAGTTCATTTCAATCTCTTTTTTAACGATTTGCGCGTTTACGTTCATTTTCATCAAGGATAATTTTGCGAAGTCGAATATGATTTGGAGTGACCTCGACATACTCATCCTCCTTGATATATTCCAATGCTTCTTCAAGAGAGAAGATAACCGGGGGAACGATACGAGCTTTATCATCAGCCCCTGATGCACGCATATTTGTGAGTTTCTTCGACTTTGTCACGTTAACGACGATGTCCTGATCTTTTGCGTTCTCTCCTACCACCTGACCGGCATATACCTCTTCCTGAGGGAAGATAAAGAAGCGTCCGCGATCCTGAAGCTTGTCGATAGCATAAGCATAAGCAGTACCGGCTTCCATAGCTATGAGCGATCCGTTGGTGCGTCGTTCGATTTCACCTTTCCAGGGCTGGTATTCAAGGAAACGGTGGGCCATAATCGCCTCACCCGCAGTGGCAGTAAGAATATTATTACGCAAACCAATGATACCACGCGAAGGAATATGGAATTCTATATCAATACGGTCGTTACGGGTCTCCATAGAAACGATCTCACCCTTACGGCGTGTTACGAGGTCGATCACCTTAGAAGAATATTCTTCCGGCACATTAATGGATAGCGCCTCTATCGGCTCGCATTTCACACCATCAATCTCCTTGATAATCACCTGAGGCTGCCCCACCTGAAGTTCATAACCCTCACGACGCATTGTCTCTATAAGAATAGACAAGTGAAGCACACCACGACCATATACCACCCATTTATCCTCCATATCTCCTTTCACGACACGAAGGGCAAGGTTACGGTCGAGCTCTTTTTCCAGACGGTCGTTGATATGACGGGAGGTGACATATTTTCCATCCTTTCCGAAGAAGGGTGAATCATTAATGGTGAAAGTCATCGACATGGTGGGTTCGTCGATAGCGATGCGGGGAAGAGGTTCGGGATTGTCGAAAAGGGTAAGGGTATCACCGATTTCGAAATTATCCAGACCCACCACTGCACAAATATCACCGCTCGATACCTCCGACACTTTCTTGCGACCCATTCCCTCAAATACATGGAGCTCCTTGATACGCTGCTTGGTCACAGTGCCGTCTTTCTTGCACAAGCCAAGATCCATACCTTCACGCAGAGTGCCACGATGTACGCGGCCGATGGCGATTCGACCCACATAATTACTGAAGTCGAGACTTGTTATAAGCATCTGTGGATCGCCTTCCAACTGCTTTGGAGCAGGTATATAGTCAATAATGGCATCAAGCACAGCCGTGATATCTTCAGTAGGTTTTTTCCAGTCTTTCGACATCCAGTTCTGCTTTGCCGATCCATAAATTGTGGGGAAGTCAAGCTGTTCCTCTGTAGCGTCAAGATTAAACATGAGGTCGAACACCATTTCATTCACCTCATCGGGGCGACAGTTAGGCTTATCCACCTTATTTACGACCACCACCGGTTTGAGACCCATCTGGATAGCTTTCTGCAGCACGAAACGAGTCTGAGGCATCGGACCCTCGAAAGCATCAACAAGCAGAAGACATCCGTCAGCCATATTCAAAACGCGCTCCACTTCGCCTCCGAAGTCAGCGTGTCCCGGAGTATCGATGATGTTGATCTTTGTTCCCTTGTAATCGATTGAGACATTCTTGGAAAGAATCGTTATACCACGTTCTCTCTCAAGATCATTATTGTCAAGTATTAATTCGCCGGTGGTCTGATTGTCTCTGAAGAGATGACCGGCAAGCAGCATTTTATCCACAAGTGTGGTCTTGCCATGATCCACATGCGCGATGATGGCGATATTTCTGATGTCCTGCATGGATTTCCTTTTTATTTATGAAGCCACTCATAGAAGGCTTTCACCTTTTCAACGCGCAAAATTACAAAAAAGTTATGGATTATATGTTATAAAACACATTATATCTTATTTTTGTATCCCTCTTTTAGCTATTTCCTTTATCTGAAGGCATTATAGATACCTGTCTTTTCATTATTTTCAGATCGGATCGGAAAGAAAATCACGCGTAGGCGCGGGTCTTTTATCTTTTTTATCTTTCTCCTTTCCGGATCCTTTCCTTTTTGACGATTTACCTTTTTCCAGCTTTCGCCGGTTCTCTTTCATATTTCTTTTATACTTATACTCACGGTCAGTCTCTCTCTCGGACTGTAATCGGGAGGCACTGCTGTCGGCCATAATAATGATACTCTCCACAAGCTCCCTCTCATTCTCTACCTCCCGGTTGCGCTCATATATGCCATACAAAGCCGATCCTCCGCAAATAAGCAAGGAAAGCAATGCGAGAGAAATCGCACCTCGTCTTTCTTCTTTAGTCAATGGATGCATATATAAAATTCAATGGATGCATATATAAAATATTGACGTGGTAAAATTACAAAATTCAATTGTAATAAAAAAGGGAATGTCCTTTCGAACATTCCCTTGAATATATAAATTTTAAGTATTTTCTTTCAGAATCAATACATTGGTGTGAATCCGGGGTTCTTCTTGAAATGCTTTGTGACATCACCCACGAGATTTAAGGATTCTTTTGCTGATGTATCGAGCTTCAGGATTGGAGCACCCGGCTTTAGATTAACTTCGTTCAGATCCACATAATACATTCCGGGATTGGTGACGATATCAAAATAATAACGCAAGTCGCGTGTATTGGCGTAACTTCTCCATTGAGTGGAGCTGAGGTTTGGCGCACCTTCAATTTCATAAGTATAAGGCACTGAGGAGTTCATAAGCACCGAACGGGCAATCGAAACTCCTAAATCAGGGTCGGACACCGGCTTCACATGGTGAGCGAAATAATTGGCCCTCACACAACGGTCAGGACTGGTAACCGTGCCTGGAAGCATATTCTTTCCGCCTATGTTGTTCCAGTAGTCAATAATTGCTTTCATAGCCGGCCATTGGGGATCGTTGGTCATGGCCCGGTAGTCGCCCATGTCATATACCCTTATTTTGCCATGATCATATTCAAAGATGACACTCTTTCCCGAGGCGTCTGTCACTCCCCAGTGAAGCTGAGATACAGTTCCTTCATCGAAAGTGGCACCTCCGATATTGAAATCTTGCTTTTCGAGCAATTCCACCACTTCATCAGTAGTAGCGTTCATATCGAGAAGCCAACCCACGAACATAGCCATCGACATGGGAGGACGTTTCATAGTCTCTTCATTGGTATAAACCGTGCCTTTACAGAAAAGTCCGTTGATAACGAGTCCTTTCTCATTCATTCCCTCAGTGATTCCACCGTCATATCCAACAGCATAGACAGCTCCATATTTAGAGGTCCATGTTATGGCATTGGGCTGATCACTGCTCACTTTGGTGATACCACGGGGATAGACATATAGATTTGTGGGGATGGGAGTTTTCCAGTCGAGGGAACGGGCCACGACATACAAGCTGTCGGTGCCGGCATATAGAATGCGTGAGCAAGCATCCGCTTCCATAGGAGAAACCAAAGAGAAGCCTGCCAAAGCTATGGCCGTGCTTCCGATAAGTTTAGTCAGTGTGTTCATAGTGATTCCTAATTATGTTATACTCTTTCCTATTATAACAAAACTTCAATGGCGTGGTTCACCCTTGGATGTCTCCTCCACATTATTCTTTCCGGGACCGGGAAGGGTATAGATTGCGGAAAGGCTGAATGAGATAGGAGATGACGCACCATATCCGGGAATAAACCATGGCTGTGATGATGAATTGGAAGTTGTCTTGAACTTGAAATGATACCTCAGCGACCATCCCAAAGAGAACCTGTCAACTATCTTAACCTTTATTCCGGCCAAAGCTTCTCCATAGAACGAATGCCCGCTAAGTCCGGTAAGATTCAGTTTCTGCTGTTCGCCCCAGTAGTCATTATCGACTGTGATGTCGTTAACGTCATACCTGAAATATGAATAACCGGCTCTCAATCCGAGAAAGCATTGATAATCCGGATTGCTTTTATATAAGAAATTATAGTTGATACCGATTTTGGTGTAGAAGGAAGGTTTGGTCTTATAGGTGAAATTAGAATTTTCAGGAGAAGAATTGGCAATCCCCAGACCTATCTCCATCACGGGGAAGATCCAGTTATGCAACGACACGTCGGCCCACACATCAAAGCTACCATAACTCTGCCCGGCAGCCATAGTGATTGCATCCGCGAAATTGAAACCGAGACTCAATCCATTATATAACGGATAAATCGGCTTCGACTTGGGCTTTACCACTGTGTCGAGCGTAGCAAGAAACAGAACCGGCTCGTCGAGAGGGTCTCCATGCTTGTCATAATAATGAAGCACTACCGGTGGTTTATCATCATCTATATCCACCGGTGTCACTTTCCTGTTTGGACGTGAAATTCCCGTCTTTTCCACACTTCGATTTGCTATTGAATCCGTGGAATCACCCGCCACTATCTCTATTGCGGGTTCAAGATCAGGATTCTCCGGATCCTCCACAGTCTGCCCTTGCGTCTTGACTCCATCTGCCATTCCCATCATGCAGAAAATTACAATGACAACGGCAGGCAATAGTCTGAGTCCTTTGTTATTCTTCATTCAGCTCTTCTCCCGTATTAAAATAAATTTTCAGATTCTGAATATTGGCATTGGTGATTTTTCCTTCCGGACATACCACTGAATCTATAAGCACACCCCTGTTTCGAATTTTCTCTATATTGAAAATATAGCTTGCCCCGCAAGCCGATGAAACGAATCGCATATCGCGGGTATATATGAAGTCCACTGTATCGGCCACCACGAGGTTACCAAGCGATTTATTTATCAGACGAAACACGTATGAGGTAGTATCGCTGTCTATCCTGAAAGGTATATATAGATCGGAAATCGCGGCATACCCGTCATGAAGCAAAGAATCGCCCGGAGCTCCTATTCCATACACAGCTACAGAATCGATACTGACCTCCGCCATCTTTCCATCTTTCACACCATAAAACCCTGCGTAAGGCAGCGCGTTCCGGTTGTCATAACATTCTTCAGTGGTGCATCCCACAAGCATTTTCAATGCCATCAAAAGGACACACATACCGACCAGAGCATGATATTTCCTTATATTTCTCTTTTTCATGTCAGAATTCTTCTGAAATAAGATAGTTGTTGCGTTCCGCTGAATTTCGGGTGATGAGTTCTCCTATCAGTCCGGTGCAAAAGAACTGCACACCTAACACCATAGAGGCAAGCGAGAGGTAGAAATACACCGATTTTGTAACCCAGAAATTATATGTGTCGCTGCACATGGCAATTATCTTAAGGAGCAGAACCACAAAGATAGCGATAAAACCGACCATAAACATCAGAGAACCCAGGAGACCGAAGATATGCATCGGCTTAATACCGAATTTCGACTGAAACCACAAAGTGCCGAGATCAAGGTATCCGTTCACAAAACGGTCAAGTCCAAATTTAGTAGTTCCATATTTTCTGGCCTGGTGATGCACCACCTTCTCCCCTATTTTCTTATACCCTGCATTTTTGGCAAGATATGGTATATACCGGTGCATATCGCCATAAACCTCTATATGCTTCACCACGTCCTTACGATAAGCCTTCAGTCCGCAATTGAAGTCATGCAGATTCTTGATTCCACTCACTCTTCGTGCAGTGGCATTAAAGAGTTTGGTAGGTATGGTTTTTGACAATGGATCATATCTCTTCTTTTTCCAACCTGACACAAGGTCGTATCCTTCCTCGGTAATCATTCTGTAAAGCTCCGGAATCTCGTCAGGACTATCCTGAAGATCTGCGTCCATAGTGATCACCACATCACCCTTTGCCCGTTCGAAACCGGTGTTGAGAGCAGGAGATTTGCCATAGTTACGGGAGAAAGACACGGCATGAATGGATCCATTCTTATCCGCAAGCTCCTTTATAACCTCAAGCGAACGATCCGAAGAACCATCATTTACAAAAATTATTTCATAAGAAAATCTGTTTTCACTCATCACACGCTCTATCCAGGCGGTAAGTTCCGGAAGAGATTCCTCTTCATTATATAGGGGCACAACTATAGAAATATCCATTGTCAAAAAAATTTACAATTATTTTTACCGCTTCATACGAGGAGTAAAATATCATTCCTAAAGATTCAAAGTATTGAAAAAATATCATTTACGGAATGGGAAACCATAACTCCTACCATAAATCAGCGTTAACGATTACAAAATTACAAAAAATTTTTTTCATAAAATATTTGCATGTTTGAAAAAAACATCGTAACTTTGCATCGCATTTGAGGGAAACACCTCCTCAGATAGCCAAAGGATGATTCGCTAGCTCAGCTGGTAGAGCACAACACTTTTAATGTTGGGGTCCTGGGTTCGAGCCCCAGGCGGATCAC
>CAMWUJ010000026.1 GCA_947177405.1 uncultured Porphyromonadaceae bacterium
TGACTTTCTTATATACCGGGCGTAAAAAATCTCCGTTTTTTATATACCTTTGTAACATTGAAGTAATAAAAATTCATTTACACATTAATAAATGATCTCCATGAGTGCAAAATATATTTTTCTGCTGCCGTTGGCAGCAACTGTTTGCGGGTCATCAGCATGGGCAGCGGATCCTATCCAGAACGCTGAGTGCGGAACTATACAGCGACTTGAAGTAGTGTCGCCACAACTTAACGATACTATCGACATCGATGTATGGTTACCGGCTGATTTCAATAAGGATCAACGCTATCCGGTGCTCTATATGCATGACGGGCAGAATCTTTTTGATGCTTCCACCACCTGGAATCATCAGTCGTGGGAGATGGATCGCACTCCTTGCAGAATGATTGAATCGGGAGAGATCGAGCCTATGATCATCGTTGGAATCCATAGCGACCCGGAGAAGAGGGTTTCTCAACTCATGCCTCAGCAGGCGGTGAAGGATGCGGGATTGGAAGAACTAATGCAGGAAGTAAAACTTAAAGATATGCCGGTTTTAGGGGATCAATATGCTGATTTTGTGGTCAATACTCTAAAACCCCTCATAGATTCCTCCTATCCCACTCTTTCCGACCGTGACAATACTTCGGTGATGGGATCGAGCATGGGTGGCCTGATGTCGCTTTATCTTATATGCCAATATCCCGAGATTTTCGGAGGAGCAGGATGTCTATCCACACATTGGTATGGATCGTTGGACGCAGGCAATAAGTTCGGGGATGCGATGATTGATTATGTGGAGAAATATCTGCCCGATTCTGCCACCCACCGCATCTATTTTGATCATGGCACATCTACCATTGATGCATATTATGGACCTTGGGAAACCAAAGCTCTCTTGAAAGCTCAGGAAAAAGGTTATCAATATGGCCAGAATCTCGACAGCTACGTTGATTATGGAGCTCCTCATGAGGAATCAGCCTGGGCAGCCCGTGTGGACCGGCCTCTCCGATTCCTCTTCGGGAAAAAGAATCACTGAAAAGAGAATTATAAAGTTGAGCAAGCTACCCATATTATCAGACTACTTTTGTTTCTATAATTGAGTTTTCCAGGATTTTCTAAATAATATGAGATTGATAGAATTAAATATAGAGAAGATTGCTGTTCTTTGCAAAAAATATAGAGTGGATTGTCTTTATGTTTTCGGCTCTATCCTAACGGATAGATTCAATAATGACAGCGATATAGATTTTGCAGTTAAATTTGATGAGGAGAAGATTAAATCGGAAAAGATGGATTGGGCTGATTTATTCTTTGATTTCATTCATGCTCTTGAAGATCTCCTTGGACGCAAGATAGATATGGTGATTGATAATAGGATTAATAATCGCTATTTTAAGAAAGAGCTCGATGAAACTAAAAAATTAATCTATGGATGATAAAATAAAGAAATATCTAACCGACATTGATTTAGCTATCTGCGAGATCAATCAGGCCCTTGATGACAGGTCCTGGGAATTTGATGTGTTTCTCAATGATTTTGTTTTCCGCAGGTATGTGGAAAGGAATATAGAAATCATAGGAGAGGCTATGAATCGAATTTTACGAATACAGCCTGACATTAAAATCACCTCGGCTCGCAAAATTGTTGATACCCGAAATTATGTGATTCATTCCTATGATTCCCTTATTCCTGAAATTCTTTGGGCTATTGTCATCAACCATTTGCCGAGATTAGAGAAGGAAATAAAATCCTTAATTGCATAATTAGATAATATTTATTACTTTTGTAAAAAGAAATATTCATTATGAAACGACTTCTTAAACAAATATCTGCCGGAATGGCTGTCTGCTTATGCACTGCCATTCCATTCCAAAGCGAAGCGTGTACTAATCTTATCGCCGGAAAGAAAGCCACAACCGATGGATCTGTCATGGTGACCTACGCTGCCGACTCCCATAACCTTTACGGGATGCTCACCCATACTCCCGCTGCAAAACATGAGAAAGGTGCAATGAGAAAGGTGATCGAATGGGACACCAACAAATATCTTGGCGAAATTCCCCAACCTGCCGAGACTTATAACGTGGTGGGAAATATCAATGAGCATCAGGTGGCCATAGGAGAATCCACCTGGGGTGGCCGCCATGAACTGGCCGACACCACCGGACAGGCTATCATCGACTATGGTTCCCTCATTCAAATAGCTCTCGAACGATCCAAGACCGCACGCGAGGCGGTGAAGCTGATGGGAGATCTCGTAAATAAATATGGTTATGCCTCCGAAGGAGAATCTTTCTCTATCGCCGACAAGGATGAGGTGTGGGTGATGGAGATGATTGGAAAGGGAGCGGAGAAAGGAGCTGTCTGGATTGCCGTGCGCATACCCGACAATGCCATCTCCGGCCATGCCAACGAACCGCGCATCCGCAAAGTCAACATGAAAGACAAAGAGAATGTCATGGCTTCCAAAGATGTGATATCTTTCGCTCGGAAAAGAGGATATTTCACAGGAAAGGATGAGGATTTCTCTTTCGCCGATGCATACTCGGATCATGATCCCGCCACACGTCGAGGATGCGATGCTCGTGTTTGGAGCTATTTCCGTCGTTTCGCCCCTGATACGGAGAAATACTACGCATGGTGTGCCGGCACATCCGATGAGCCCATGCCTCTCTATGTGATTCCTGAAAAGAAAGTGAGTCTCAAGGATATGCAGTGGCGTATGCGCGACCATTTTGAAGATACTCCCTTCGATATGACACAGGATGTGGGAGCCGGAGCAAACAAGGTGCCTTACCGTTGGCGCCCGATGGAATATGAGGTGGATGGAAAGAAATATTGCATGGAGCGTGCCATTGCCACTCAGCAGACAGGATGGAGCTTCGTGAGTCAGAGTCGCGATTACTTGCCCGATCCTGTAGGAGGAGTGTTATGGTTTGGCACCGATGATACCAATACCACCGTGTATATGCCTTTTTATTGCGGCATGACCGAGATTCCGGCTCAACTCGACAAGGGCGACATCAACACCTTCGATATAGATTCCAATTTCTGGATGAACAACTGGGTAGCTAATCAGGCATATAACCGCTATGACCTCATGATTCCCGATATCCGCAAAGTGCAGGGCGCGCTCGAAGAGAAGTATCAGTCTTCACGCAAGGATAAAGAGTCGCAGTTAAAAACATTGGTGGAAAAGGGAAATCTCGATGCCTACCGTGATGCCGTGAATAAGGAAGGAAAAGAGATAGCTGTCGAAGCTACTGATGCATACCGTCAGTTGGCACAATATCTTTTTGTGAAATTCATGGATGGAAATATGAAGAAAACTGATGAAAAAGGAGACTTCATCAAGAGCGAACACGGACTTCCTGTCTATCCCACTTTCCCGGGTTATGATAAGAAATATTACGAAAATATCGTGAAAGAGACCGGTGATCACTTCCTTATACCTTCCGAAGAAAAGAAATAATCATCTTTAATACCGTCTGAAAAAGCGCGTCATCCTGAAATGACGCGCTTTTTATACCCTATAAGGTCTAATAAAACCGAATTCTTCTTATTTCAAACCCTATCGGGTATAAAGAAAACGTTTTATAGAACGTTTGGGAGTCTTTTCAAACTCATTAGGCACGAGTATTATCTTTGCAATTTTCTCATAAGGAGCTACAAGCTTATTCAATTCCTGCCTGATATTCTCCATTGTGGTATCCGCATCCGTGGCAGCGACCCCTATACGATCCAAAGCATCATAATCAGGATATACGAGACCGACAAGTTTGCCATCGCGCTCCACAATGAGGCTCTCCGCCACAAAAGGCATGTTATTTAGTTTGGCCTCAATCTCCTCCGGATAGATATTTTGACCGGAAGCGGAGAGAATCATAGTCTTGGATCGACCCCTCAGGAAAAGAGTTCCGTCTTTCGACCGTGTCCCCATATCGCCGGTGTGAAGCCATCCCTCATCATCAAAGACAGCCTTGGTAGCATCCGGATTCTTGTAGTATCCTTTCATCACATTGGTGCCCTTCACGCATATCTCTCCCGGAATATTCTCAGGGTCGGGAGAATCTATCTTGGTCTCCATGATAGGCAGGGTCTTTCCGGAGCTACCTAAAATAAATTTCTTCCAAGGAGTATATGAAATCAGAGGACCACATTCGGTCATTCCGTATCCTACAGTGAACGGGAATTTTATCTTATATAAGAACTCCTCCACCTCATGATTAAGGGGGGCTCCTCCCACAATCACCTCCTCAAATTCTCCACCGAATACATCTATCAATTTCTTACGTATCTTAGTGTAGATATATGTGTCGAGGAAAGGGACAGCCAAGGTCCAGCGCATGGTACCTTTTGAGATAAGGGGTAGAATCTGATTCTTATAAATCTTTTCAAGAATCAAAGGAACGCATATCACAAGGTTAGGACGCACCTCGGCAAGGGCCTTGATAAGCACACGGGGAGAAGGAGTTTTTCCTAAGAGGGTGACATGAGAACCTGCCGCCAAAGGCGTGAGCATATCAAAAGCGCAACCATATGCGTGGGCCAATGGAAGGAATGCTAACGCCCGAGAACTCCGGAAATGCAATACAGTATCAAGACCGAAACATACATTCCCCGCAAGATTCTCTCCGGTGAGCATCACTCCTTTTGAGAAACCCGTGGTGCCGGAAGTATAGTTGATCTCAACCACCTCGCTGTTGTCGCGATCTATATATTTTATATCAGCGGCTGAATATTTGTTGGGGTAACGACGACGGAATCTCCGACGCAAAAGACGGAGGTTATAACTGAAATTGGAATCTTCTTTCTCATAAAGCACCTTGGATACCTCTCCGATGGTCAGGACTCCCTTGACATTCAAGAGCTTTTCGGGATCTATATGTTCGAATATATGTTCGTCGATGAAGAGTATTTCCGCCTCAGAATGATTCACGATATGAGCCACATCCACCGGATTGAATTCCGATAGAATCGGCACTATCACAGCCCCATAAGTCACGGTAGCCATATATATTAAGACCCAGCTTGTGGAATCCTTTCCGCAGATAGCCACCTTAGAACCGGGAGCAACTCCATTTGATTCAAAAAACAGATGTATCTCTGCTATTGTGGCTGCCATCCGACCATAGGTGATGGTCTTTTTACTAACATAGTCGGTGAGAGCCGGGAGATCCCAGTTCTCTATGAAGCTCTTTTCATAAAGCTTTATGAAATTATCTATCTTGATCATACAAATGGGGTATTATCCTTCCAACGCGATTTTATATATCTCACGGCAATCATCCATCGAGAGAGGCACATAACAACCTAATGTATCGCCCATATTGCGATGCAGACTTTCCACCATCTTCTCGATATCCGGATCACATCCGCAAAGCTCCCTCAGATTGGTGGTCATGCCAAGATCGTGATAGAAATTCTTGAGCTCCGAGATACCTTCGTCAATTATCTCCTCGGTGGTTTTATCTGTAGGATTCACCGACATCACGTTTATAGCGAATCTCCACAATTTATCGGGATTGCGCGATGCGCAGAATTGCATCCATGCCGGTATAATAACCGCCAGTCCCGCTCCGTGTGCCACATCATAGAAAGCCGAGATCTCATGTTCGAGACGATGTGATGCCCAGTCTTCCTCTTTCCCTACTCCGCACAGACCGTTATGTGCCAGCGTACCGGCCCACATCACATCCGCACGCGATGAATAATTGTCGGGAGTGAGACGCAGGGTAAGCGCCTGATCCTCGATATCACGGAGTATTGCTTCCGAATAAGAATCAACAAGCTGAGTGTCGGGAGTATTGGAGAAATAACGCTCGAAGATATGGGCCATCATATCCACGATTCCGTTGGCTGTCTGATTCCAGGGCAAGGTCATGGTGAGTTCAGGATTCATGATTGCAAACTTAGGACGCAGTATCATAGGATACCTCACAGATATCTTCTGGTGGGTCTTTTCATTAGTTATCACCGAATTGCCGCTTCCCTCCGATCCGGCGGCAGGGATAGTGAGCACCACCCCTACAGGCATGGCTTTTTCCGGAAGCGCCTTCCCGCTATAGAAATCCCAGAAATCTCCGGCATAATCTTTACCCAAGGCCATCGCTTTGGCGGCATCAATCGGAGATCCTCCGCCTACAGCAAGCAGAAAGTCAACTTCATTATCTTGTGCAGCATCAATGCCGGCATATACACTATCGGCTGTGGGATTAGGCTTAATCCCTCCGAACTTGACATAAGCTATACCTTCCTTTTCCAATGAATCAGTAATCTCCTTCATCAGACCATCGCGTTCTATACGGTCGGAACCATAAACTATCATTACTTTTTTGGCGCCGTAACGTTTTAGGGCAGATCCTGTCTCTTTTTGTGTTCCCTTTCCGAATATGAATTCAGTAGGAGAATAATATGTAAAATTTTCCATGGGTTATATTTAATGTGACAATTCTTTACAGACCTATTCTATCAGATCCCTAACAGACCTATTCTATCAGGCCTCTAAATTAAATAATTCTTCCAATATATAAAAACAAATTGCCACGCAATTCAGTTTGCGTGGCAATCATTATCGTTTAAGAAAGGGTGTTTATCAGATATTGGCGGCTATTTTCTCCGCTATCTCAGTCATCTTCTCAGGAGATGGATTTTCTATCTTGTGCTTGAAATCCATATCTCCCTCATTTTTCAAAGGCACGAGATGGATATGTGCATGAGGCACCTCAAGACCAAGAACCGCCATTCCCACCTTACGGCAGGGAAGAGCCTTCTTGATACCTCCGGCCACTTTCTTGGCAAATACCATCATCTCGCCCAATTCCTCATCAGTAAGGTCGAAAATATAATCTTCCTCTCTTTTAGGAATAACCAATGTATGACCCCAATTCACCGGATTGATATCAAGGAAAGCAAAAAACTTGTCGTTCTCCGCCACCTTGTAACAAGGAATCTCTCCGGCGATGATTTTAGAAAATATAGTCATGACCCTCAGATTTCGATTTTTACGATTTCAAAGTTCATCACTCCCGCCGGAGCCTGCACCTTCACAGTGTCGCCCACCTTATGGCCGAGAAGTGCCTGCGCAATCGGTGTGTTGGATGCAATCTTGAATTCGCGAAGATTAGCCTCGCTCTCGGTCACGATCGTGTAAGCCATAGTCATGCCATTAGCCACATTCTTTATTGTAACCTTATTCAGGAGCTGCACCTCCTCGGTGTTAAGCTTGCTGTCGTCGATTATACGTGCGGTAGCTACAAGCTCTTTGAGTTTCGCTATCTTCATCTCCAACATTCCCTGAGCTTCCTTTGCGGCGTCGTATTCGGCATTTTCCGAAAGATCTCCCTTGTCACGGGCCTCGGCTATAGCCTGTTTTATTGCAGGACGCTGAGCCTCAAGGGCTGCCAGCTCCTCCATTTTTTTGTCATAACCCTCTTGGGTAAGATATGTTGCCATTCTGATTTTAGTTTTTGTATGCCTTTCTCTGAAAAGCTGTTATTATTTTATTAATTATTCCATATTAGACAAATGCTCGGAGCAGGTAAATGCCGGCTCCGAACATCAGTGATGCGGTTTATAGACTTTGTGTTTTCCACTCCTCTCACCTATGGACTCCACTTGGCTAAAGAGTAAAAAATAAAGGAGTCCTTTTTCGATTATCGGCATTCCTCGATGGAACCCGGCAAAAAAAGATCCTTTGTGACACGTCGTCTTATTTCATCGCAAAGTTAGTCTTTTTATTCCGATATAACAAATTTCTTTCCGTTTTTCTTTTGTTTCATTGAAAATAGCCGATTTTTTATTAACTTTACCACAATTAAAACAAAACCATTCAAGTTCAATCTAAAATAAGTCTAATTTACTTCATCATGACCATAAACCAAACCCAAGACGAGATAATAGAGGAATTCGACGGTCTCACCGACTGGATGGATCGCTATGCCTATATTATCGATTTAGGCAATACACTCCCTGAATTTCCAGAATCCCTCAAGACTCCCGATAACTTGATCGAAGGCTGTCAGAGCAGAGTATGGATCGAGGCCAAAGAGGATAAAGATGGTAAATTGCTCTTCGAAGCCGACTCCGATGCATTGATAGTAAAAGGAATAGTGGCTCTCCTTCTCAGAGTGCTGTCCGATCACACCCCTGATGAGATATTGAACGCAGATCTTTATTTCATTGATAAAATCGGACTGAAGGAACACCTCTCCCCGACACGATCCAATGGTCTTTTGTCGATGGTGAAACAAATCCACAACTATGCCTTAGCATATAAAGCCAAGCAGACTACAAACAATTAAATCCATATACCTACCATGTTCAAGAATCAACCTAAAGGACTTATTACCGCCGCGCTCAGCAATATGGGCGAGCGCTTCGGATATTACATCATGAACGCGGTGCTGGTGCTTTTCCTCTGCTCCAAATTCGGACTTTCGGAAGAGACAAGTACCCTCGTCTATTCATTCTTTTATGCCGGCATTTATGTGCTGGGCCTTGTGGGAGGTCTTATCGCGGATAAGACCCAGAACTATAAATCCACCATCATCTGGGGTCTTGTCGTAATGACTCTTGGATATGTGGTGCTGGCTTTCCCCATCCTCGCCACTCATGAAAACACTTCATGGCTGCTCACCCTTACCTGCGTGGCTCTTTTCCTGATTGCCTTCGGAAACGGTCTTTTCAAGGGTAACCTCCAGGCTATTGTGGGTCAGTTATATGATAATCCCAAATATGCTGCCCAACGCGATTCAGGATTCCAGATTTTCTATGTATTCATCAATATCGGAGGTCTTATCGCTCCTTTCGTGGCTCCTATGCTCAGAAGCTGGTGGCTCGGGGTGAATGGCATGACATACGATGCCTCCTTCCCTGCGATGGCACACCAGGTGCTCAGCGTTACCGACAACATGGGAATGGAAAACATCAATCAGCTCTATGCTCTCGTAAGTGCTCATGCTGCAGAAGTAGGTGCTACCGGTCTGCAGAACATGCAGCAGCTCCAAGCTTTCTGCTCTCAATATCTCAACGTATTCAACACCGGTATCCATTACTCTTTCATCGCTTCCGTAGCGGCAATGCTCATCTCTTTGTGCATATTCATCGCAACAAAGAAAGGACTCCCCACTCCCGCAAAGAAAGCAAAACAGGAATCCGTGCAATATACTCCTGAAGAGAAGGCGGCTATGGCTAAAGAAATCAAACAAAGAATGTATGCTCTTTTCGCCGTGCTCGGTATCGCTATCTTCTTCTGGTTCTCATTCCATCAGAACGGAACTTCCATGTCGCTTTTCGCACGCGACTTTGTGGATACCTCTACAATCGCTCCCGAAATCTGGCAATCGGTCAACCCCTTCTTCGTGATCGTCCTGACTCCCGTGATCATGTGGATTTTCTCATCCCTGTCAAGCAAAGGGAAGGAAATATCAACCCCGCGTAAAATTGCTTTAGGTATGGGAATCGCCGGTATCGGCTATCTATTCCTCACCATCTATTCACTTGTGATGAACTATCCTTCGGGCACCGATTTCCGCGCGATGATCACTGCCGGCGAGCATGTGGTGAAGTCAGGTCCATGGGTATTGATCATGTACTATTTCTTCATGACAGTAGCCGAACTCTTCATCTCTCCTCTTGGACTGTCGTTCGTTTCCAAAGTAGCTCCCAAACATCTGCAGGGTCTTTGCCAGGGTCTTTGGCTCGGTGCCACCGCCGTTGGTAACCTTCTCCTCTGGATCGGCCCGCTTATCTATAACGCTTGTCCCATCTGGATTGCCTGGACCGTGTTCTTCGGTGTTTGCGCAATATCCATGAGTGTCATGCTCGGCATGGTGAAATGGCTTGAAAGAGTGACCGCATAATCTCAACCTTATCAATAATATTATGATGAAACCTTATATTACGGCTGCCGCTTTTTTGGCGGCAGCCGTTTCAGCTTCGGCTGTCAATCCCCTCTGGGTGAGGGATGTGAAAATCTCTCCGGATGGATCCAAGATAGCATTCTCCTATAAAGGAGATATCTTTACCGTGCCCTCTTCGGGAGGCGCCGCCACCCGTCTCACCACCGATGCCTCCTATGAATCAGCTCCAATATGGTCGCCCGACGGAAAGAAGATAGCTTTCGCGTCCGACCGCAACGGAGGCAAGGATATATATGTGATTCCGGCCTCCGGTGGTGCACCTGCTCGCGTCACGTTCAATTCCACCGCAGAGAATCCGGAGGCGTTCTCTCCGGATGGAAAAGAGATTTATTTCTCTTCCAGAATTCAGGATCCGGCCAATAGCCCTCAGTTTCCATCACGTTTGCTCACCGAACTTTACGCCATTCCTGTATCCGGAGGCAAAGCACGGCAGATTCTTTCCACTCCCGCTGTAAACCTATGCGTGCTTCCGGATGGAAAATTCCTTTATGAGGATATAAAGGGAATGGAAGACAAATGGCGTAAGCACCACACCTCCTCCGTGACACGTGATATATGGCTTTACGATCCTGCCACAAAGAAGCACACCAACCTCACCAATATCGAAGGTGAAGACCGTTCCCCGGCTGTCATACCGGGTCAGGACATTCTTTACTTCCTCAGCGAAAGAGATGGTGGAAGCTTCAATATTTATTCCCTGTCCCTTTCCAACCCATCCTCCGCACCGCATGCAATCACCTCATTCACTTCTCATCCTGTTAGATTTCTGAGTGCTGGATCCAACGGTTTGCTCGCTTTTACCTATAATGGGGAACTTTTCACAATGAAGCCCGGTGAGAAACCAAAAGCTTTAAATCTTAGCGTTACTGATTCAGCCCCGGCTGAACCGGAGACTATCCGAATATCCTCGTCTGATGAGGCTATGCCCTCACGCGATGGCAAACAGGTGGCTTTCATAAGCCGTGGCGAAGTATTCGTGACATCTACAGATCACTCCTCAGTGAAACAGATCACCGAGACTCCGGCTCTCGAACAGGGTCTCTCCTGGGGAAAGGATGGACGATCGCTATATTACGGCTCGCTCCGCTCCGGGAAATCGAATATCTACAAAGCATCGATAGTTCGTTCCGACGATCCGAATTTCTCCAATGCAACCCTCATCAAAGAGGAAGCGCTCTTCCCTGATGACGGTGTGGAACGCGGTTACCCCAATATCTCTCCCGACGGAAAGAAAATGGCTTATGTGGAAGATCGTACCAAACTCCGAGTGATCGATCTCGCCACCAAGAAAGTCACCAACCTCGACAGTGGCAACATAACCAACTACCGATCCGGAGGTTTCAACGTGGACTGGGCTCCCGACAGCCGTCTGATCACTCTTGAAGTGATGAATCCCCTTCACGAGCCTTATGGCGATATCTCCATCGTAGATACCGAGACCGGTGAATTCATTCCTGTGACTCAATCAGGCTACTTCGATCAGCAACCACGCTGGAGTCCTGATGGGAATGCCATTATTTTCGCATCGGAAAGATACGGTATGCGAAACCACGCCTCATGGGGATCGGAATATGATGTGATGATGGCTTTTATCAATCAGGAAGCTTACGACAAATTCCGTCTCTCTGAGGAAGATTACGAACTCCTGAAAGAAGTGGAGAAGCAGCAGAAAGAGGCTGACAAGAAAAAAGAAACCTCAAGCAAGAAAGACAAGAAGAAAGATAAAAAGAAAGAGGAAGCTCCCAAAGAAGAGAAGAAAGTGAATCTTGAGCGTGAGGGAATCGCCGACCGAATCGTGCGTCTCACTCCCAACTCTTCCCAGCTGAGCGATTTCATTCTTTCTTCCGATGGAGAAACTCTCTATTATCTCTCGGCATTCGAGAAAGGATACGACCTATGGAAGAAAGATCTGCGCAAGGGTGATGTATCTCTTGTGAAGAAACTCGATGCCAGATCCACTTCCCTTGTTCCCGATAATGACGGCAACATCTTCCTTCTCGGCAAAACTATAAAGAAATTCACTCCCAAAGGAGGCGATATGAAAAATGTGTCTATCTCCACTTCCATGAAACTGGATCCCGACAAGGAGCGGGAGGTGATGCTTGATTTCGTGGAGAATGAAGCCCGCGAACGATTCTATCTGCCTGAAATGCCTGTGGATTGGGAAGGCTATGTGGAAAACTACCGCCGTTTCCTCCCCCACATCAATAACGGTTATGACTTTGCAGACCTCCTCAGCGAGCTTTTGGGTGAACTAAATGTATCTCACTCCGGAGGACGCTATTTCCCGGAAGGTGCCAAAGAAGCCACAGCCTCTTTAGGTCTCCTCTACGACCTTGATGACTCAAAGGATGGTCTGAAGGTGGCTGAGATTCTTGTGGGAGGTCCCTTCGACCGTGCCTCTTCCAAAGTGAAACCGGGTACGCGTGTGACCGCCATCAACGGAAAGGAACTTAAAAAGGGAGACGATGCTGCCCTACTCCTTAACGGGATAGCTCGCAAAAAGACTCTCGTCTCTTTTGAGGATGCTTCCGGAAAGACGTGGGATGAGGTGATTCTTCCCATCTCCGCAGGAATGGAAAATGAACTTTTATACCACAGATGGGTGAAGTCACGGGAAGCTGAGGTGGATTCCCTTTCGGGAGGACGACTCGGATATGTGCATATCCGCACTATGGACGATGCCTCATTCCGCGACGTATATTCCAAATTGCTCGGAAAATATGTTGACAAAGATGGAATCGTGATCGATACCCGCTGGAATGGAGGTGGCCGACTTCATGAGGATATAGAGGTGCTCTTCAGTGGCGAGAAATATCTCACTCAGGAGGTGCATGGCAAGAAATCTTCGGAGATGCCTTCAAGAAGATGGAACAAGCCGAGCATCATGATTATCGGGGAGGCCAACTATTCCAACGCTCACGGCACCCCCTGGGTATATAAGCAGAAGAATCTCGGCAAACTTGTAGGTATGCCTGTGCCTGGCACAATGTCGAGTGTGAACTGGATCGATCTCCAGAACCCGGATCTTCTTTTCGGTGTACCGGTGGTGGCTTTCCGTACTCAGGACGGAACCATTCTTGAGAACACTCAGCTTGAGCCCGACATCAAAGTGGCCAATTCACCCGAAGATATAGCCGCAGGACGCGACCGCCAGCTCGAGACTGCCGTGCGCACCCTTCTCAATGATCTGAAATAAAAAATACATTATATTTAAGCGGAAGATACTTTATGAATGGGTATCTTCCGCTTTTTTATGCCCGATGATAAAATTTTATTGCTATTATTTGGGATATTAAAAAAGTATAGATAAATTTGCACCCGCATCTCCTCACTAACAGATTTTATTGAATGAGGTCTAACAACATGGTTATGTCACGATATTCGTTTTCTGTGTCACGCTTCCACTCCTTACGCCGGCTTCCGGCCTCGCTCCTCCTTTATATTTCCATAACTTTGCTTTTGGTCGGATGCTCAAGGCCCAAGACCGATGTTGCTGTCATGCCGATTGAGGATACATCCGACAATTCCCCCAAAGAGGCCTTTCATGCCGACAATGACATCGCCATGACAATTCGCAGCATTACTGATGCAATAAATGAGGGGGAAGAACTTGATTCCTTGGATTATAATTATGAAGGTATCCTTACCGACGGCACAGGACGTCCCCTATATACCGACATCCAGGGTGCACCGGGAATTTGGCAGATAAAAGTAATAAATCCCGATGAATTGATTATCAGGAATCTATATCTCGGTGATCTGTTACCCGAAGCACTCGAAAGTTATATCACACAAAGCCTCGGACTCTCCGAAACAAACCTGATTGATGTCTCGGAGATCAATACCGGAGAGACCTCCTCCACCTCAATGTATAATTTTCCCGGGGGCTATCTGCGATTCGACACGACTACCGCCTTAACTCCCGCAGGGCAGGAAGGACCGCTTCTCACAATTACAGTGGCAGAAGGCCTCCCCTCCTGACGCCAACATTTTTTGCTTAATCCCCTTAATTCCCTTAATCCCCTTAAATCCCTTAATCCCCTTATTAAAGATTATTAAAGATTAAAGAAATACAAACCACCGACTTGAATCGAATCGAGGCAATGCCATCAACTGGACATCCTTTGTCCTGTCGTCTAATGTCTCCTCGGCATTTCCCACTCTCTTACCCACACTTTCCAAAGCATCCCTCACGGCTTTCAGAGCCTTTGCCGGAGTGTTATTGTCTTGAGAGAGATGACACAGGAAGATGTATTTCAAATCAGGATTGATTATCTCCTTGAGAAATTCTGCAGTATCCTCATTTCTGAGATGTCCCCTTTCCGTCTGGATCCGTGCCTTTAGATATTCCGGATAACGTCCGAGTCTGAGCATGTCGGCATCATAATTAGCTTCAATGACAAGATAATTTGCCCTGCTCATATAGAACCTTGCACGATCTGTGATAGCGCCCAGATCGGTGGCGAGCACAAAACGTTTACCGGCAAATTCTATGGAAAAGCCCATATTGTCGCTCCCATCATGAGGCACATCAAATGCCGTGATTTCCATATCAAGCACCTTCTTGGGTATCTCCTTGAATATAGGCTCATGATATTCCTTTATTCTCTTAGAGATGCTATGGCGGCGCAACACCCCGTTAAGAACTCTCGGAGTGCAGAAAAGCCTGATATGTTTGTGACGCCGCAAGAGATTATAGGAATAACGCACATGATCCGAATGATCGTGGGTGAGGAAAAGTCCTTTCACATGACTCATCTTTATGCCGTTTTCCAAAAGCCTCTGCTCTATATCATCAGATTTTATACCTGCATCAATCAGTATTCCGCCTTTTGATGTTCCGATGTAACAGCTGTTGCCGCTCGATCCGGATCCTAAGGAAACATAATAAAGACGTGTGTCGGGGGTATTCTCAAGCTCACGATCTTTCTTCCCTACTGAAAGGTCGGAATATGGGCGCTGCCCCGGATGACTCCTCTTCTTTTCCTTTCCTCTTCCTGATTCCATGGATGAAGAGTCACCGATCTTTCCATATTCCTCATCGTCGGCAAATTCCTCAAATGGGATACGCGGATGATTGAATATTATCTTTTTCCCCATCACCTGCCCCCTCCTTCCCGATGAATCAGGAATATGGCAGGACGCTTGTCATAGTTTGCCGTATTCTTTTTCCATTCAGATGCCCTGAGGGTGATGATACTCTCCCTTTCGGGATCGGAGATATCGCAGGCCACACATAAGAGCGTATCGCCGCGAAGAGTCTCGGAAAGAAACTTTATCATCTTGTTATTGCGATAGGGCGTTTCGATAAAGATCTGAGTCTGACCTTTTTTTAAGCATATATTCTCAAGATCACGCAGTGCGCGGGCGCGTTCTTTCTCATCAATAGGTAGATACCCGTTGAAAGCGAATCCCTGGCCGTTGAAGCCCGATCCCATTAGCGACAACAATATACTTGAAGGGCCGACCATAGGGACAACTTTGAGCCCTTCCCTCTGTGCTATCTCCACCACCGATGATCCGGGATCGGCTACTGCCGGACATCCGGCCTCACTCATCACTCCCACGGCTTCTCCTCGCCGCAGCGGATCAAGATAAGTGGTGATCTGTCGCGAATCCGTGTGGCCATTGAGTTCATAAAATGTGATGCTGTCGATATCGAAACTGCGGTCCCAGCGTTTAAGAAAACGACGGGCCGTGCGGACATTCTCTACGATAAGATGACGTATCTGCTTCACTACCTCTAAATTCCCCTCGGGAATCACATCTTCAAGAGGAGCATCGCTGATATTTACAGGTATCAGATATAATGCAGGTTTTAGTATCATATTACAAATTTATGAAATATTCACCAATTTTTCACTTCTTGGTTTGCTTATTTTTGTTAATTTTGCTTCCTAATCCCAATTTTAATGTCCTTTCCTATGGAAACCAACCTGCCACAAGAATTTATTGAGGAGATGAAGCTTCTACTCCCTGAGGAGGCCGACGCTCTGCTGGAGGCACTCAATCGTGCCCCGGAGGTATCGATAAAGATTAACCGTCATAAAGGGGTTGATGCAACATCTCTTGATTTCTCCGGCCTAAGCGAGGTGAAATGGTGTGATTCGGGGTTCTATCTTCCGGAGAGACCCAGGTTCACTCTCGACCCTCTCCTTCATGCCGGTGCCTATTATGTGCAGGATGCATCGTCAATGATATACGAAACCATAATGAAAGGAATCATGCCTATGGCGTTCGACACGGCGAGGACACCTGCCGTGATTGATCTCTGCGCCGCCCCGGGAGGAAAGACCACATCGATGATCAATGCAGTGGCACCCGGAGTGTTCGTGGTGGCAAACGAATTTTCTCCACAACGTGCCGGAGCCTTGCGCGAGAATCTTCTTAAGTGGGGTTATCCTGATATCATGGTCACCAATTCCGCGGTCAGCAAGATTGGTGAAGTGGGCCCGGCTTTCGACATTGTGGCTGTGGATGCCCCATGCTCGGGTGAAGGGATGATGAGAAAGGAAGAGATGGCTCGACGCCAATGGGGACCGGGACTTATCCGTCAATGCGCCTCGCTTCAACGTCAGATCCTTGAAGATGCCTGCCGGATATTGAAGCCGGGAGGATTCCTTATCTATTCCACCTGCACTTTCAACCGAACTGAAAATGAAGAACAGATCGACTGGCTCGTGGCGGAAAAAGGGATGGTGCCTTTTGATCCGGATTTCCCTGAAGAATGGAATATAATGAAGGGGATAGACACCGATTATCCCTGTTTCCGGTTCATGCCCCACCATACCCGGGGAGAAGGTCTCTTTGTGGCAGTGATGCGCAAGGAGGTGGATGATGTGGAGGCTCCATTACCACTCCCACGTCTGAAAGAATGGATCAGGAAGAATTTAAAAGTGATTGCCGACGGCATTCCTGAAAGAATAAAAAAGGGACGCGATCTGGTGCCACGATCTGAATGGGTGCTTTCAAATTCTTTCCCTGCCGGTGAGTTCGAATCCGTGGATGTGGATCTCAACACTGCCCTATCCTATCTTCGCCATGAGGCACTTAGGCTTACACAAGAAATTGGCAAGGGGTTTGTTGTTATTAAATATAAGGGATTTCCTCTTGGATTTGTAAAGAATATCGGCACACGTGCCAACAATCTATACCCTTCCGAATGGAAAATACGTAATCTTTAAGCCCTTATAGATTAATCTTTAATACTAATTAATGGATAATCGGAAAGATATATTCCCCATCACAGGCATGATGTGTGCGGTGTGCGCCAATACTGTGGAGAAGACCGCCTCCTCACAGCCGGGGGTGATTTCGGCTGAGGTGAATTTTGCCAATGCATCCCTTTCTTTGGAATGGAATCCGGAAATCACTTCCCCCGAGAAGATAGCCGTAACCATACGCGAGGCAGGATATGATATGATCGTGGTGGAATCTGAGCAGGAAGCTGTTGAAGAGAAGGAGAAAGCAGACGATATGGCATATCGATCAATGAAGAGGAAGACTATCCTTGCATGGGCTCTCACCATCCCTTTGTCTGTTCTGTGCATGTCGCATATCCACTTCCCCGGAGATGCATGGCTATACATGATCCTTACGTTGATTGTGATGGTTTTCTGCGGATCAGGATTCTATCGTCGTGGATTCAAATCTTTGATAGCCAAGGCACCTACGATGGATTCTCTTGTGGCTCTCTCCACTATTGTGAGCTTCCTTTTCTCACTTTTCAACACGCTCTCCTCGGAATGGTTCGTATCGCGTGGAATGGATGCCAATCTCTATTACGAAGGGGCGGCGATGATCATTTCATTCGTGCTCACCGGCAAACTCATGGAAACGCGCACCCGCCATAATACGGGGATTGCGCTGAAGGCTCTGATGGGATTGCAGCCCGTTGAAGCAATGGTGGTGCTTCCCGATGGATCGCGCAAGATAGTCAGCATCACTGATATTAGACCGGGAGACCTGATAGCCGTACGCCCGGGTGAGAAGGTTCCTGCCGACGGCATTGTGGAGAGTGGTGTTTCTGCCGTGGATGAGAGTATGCTCACCGGTGAACCCCTGAAGGTGGAAAAGAAACCGGGCGACAAAGTAGTCTCGGGAACCGTCAACGGACTCGGGAATTTCGTGATGAGAGCTGAAAAGGTTGGTGCGGAGACCGAACTGTCGCGTATAATTCGTGCTGTCAGGGATGCACAGGGTTCAAAAGCGCCGGTGCAACGATTAGTAGATAAGATAAGCTCTGTTTTTGTTCCCACTGTCATTGCCCTGTCGGTTCTGACTTTCATAATATGGTGTATCATAGGCAATATGGCTGTCGGCCTTGTAGCTTCCATATCAGTCTTGGTGATTGCCTGTCCCTGCGCTTTGGGTCTGGCCACTCCCACAGCCATGATGGTAGGTATAGGACGAGGTGCCCGTAACGGTATTCTTGTAAAGGACGCCGCCGCACTCGAACGTCTTGCCAAAGTGAATATACTTGCCATCGATAAGACCGGCACTTTGACTGAAGGACACCCGGAGGTGACCGGTATCCTCTTCTCCCCTGCCTTTACCACAGACTCTGGAGATAATCTCAATGATACGGAATCTGCCTCCCTTTTCCCCATTTCCCGCAACAAGCTTTTAGGGATTGTGGCCGGAGCTGAAAGCAATAGCATTCATCCTCTCTCGGAAGCTATCGTGAAATATACTCGGGATCAAGGAATATCCCCTGTTTCTCCCGATTCATTCGATTATTTCCCGGGCAAGGGAATCCAATGCTCATATAGTGGGGAGGATTTTGAGATAGGCACATTTATCTTCGGCAAGGATGCCGATGCCGAGAAGTTTTCATCAGCCGCCCTCTCCTGGCTCGATGAAGGAGCCGGAGTGGTGGCTGTATATTCCCGCGGGAAGCTTCTGCTTCTCATACGTATAGAAGATTCCCTCCGGCCGGATGCTTATGAAAGTATAAATCGTCTTGATTCTCTTGGTATAAGCACAATCCTTTTGACCGGTGACAAACTTGCCACAGCACTCCATATCGCCCGGCAGGCTGGAGTGGAGAAAGTGAAGGCGGAGATGCTACCATCCGACAAACAGGAATATATCTCGCATTTGATGAAGGAAGGTTACATCGTGGCTATGGCAGGTGATGGCATTAACGACACCCAGGCGTTGGCAGAATCGGATGTGTCGATTGCCATGGGGAGCGGATCTGATATAGCGATCGAGGCTGCCCAACTCACCATCACCGGTGCGCGGCTCTCTGCGATACCCACAGCCGTGAGTCTGGCCCGAGCCACTCTGCGTATTATACGCGAAAACCTTTTCTGGGCGTTTATATATAATGTGATCGGTATTCCATTGGCAGCCGGAGTGCTATATTCTTTAGGATTCATGCTAAATCCCATGTTCGCGTCGGCAGCTATGGCGCTCTCTTCGGTATGCGTGGTGACCAATTCACTGAGACTGAATAAAATCAAACTTAAATAATAAAAATTATGAAATTCAAGACAAACGCAAAATGCGCTGGATGCAAGACCACCATCCTTAATCACATGCAAAGTAAATTTCCTGATGAGAACTGGTCGCTCGACCTGGAAAACACCGACAAGGTGCTTGAGATGCACGGTGTTCCCGACAACGAAGCCCGTGCCCGTGAAGTGGAGACAGCCATTGCCGAAACAGGATTCAAAGGCACCTGGATGCCTCAAACCGGCTATTGATCCCCTTTAAGATGATTCGATTAGAAGGGATAACAAAGTCGTATGGCGACCTGTGCGTGCTCTCCGATATCGATCTCACGGTTCACGACCATGAGATAATGACAATCGTGGGTCCCAGTGGCGCCGGAAAGACCACGCTCCTCCAGATTGCGGGCACTCTCGATTCGCCCGATCATGGGACGGTGAGTTATGATGGAATGGATATCACCTCGCTTTCCGACCGCCGCCTCTCCGATTTCCGCAACCGCCACATCGGCTTCATCTTTCAGTTCCATCAGCTTCTGCCGGAGTTCACAGCACAGGAGAATGTGGCTCTTCCGATGCTCATCGGGGGAGAATCAAAAAAGAGAGCCATGAAACGTGCAGCCGAGCTCCTCGACGACCTCGGCCTCTCCGACCGTCTGCGCCATAAACCTGGACAACTTTCCGGAGGTGAACGACAGCGTGCCGCCATTGCCCGCGCACTGATCAATAATCCCGGGGTAATCTTCGCAGATGAGCCCACGGGATCTCTCGATTCGCGCAATCGCGATGATATCTGTGATGTCATTACCCGTCTGCGGCGTGACCTCGGACAGACATTCGTGATCGTGACCCATGACCCCTCGATAGCATCTATCGCCGATCGCGTGGTGGATATGGCCGACGGCCGCATTGTGGGAATCCACACTTCAGAAGAAGCAGGAAGCCCCAAGCTGCCCCAAGAACCGGATAATTCAAATTCCGGAGATAATCCTGAACGGACGGAAAAAGCAATATAATTTGATTATGTCATTTTATTTTGCTAAATTCGCGTAAATAAAAGAAAAATCATTTAATAAGATAAGAAAATGGAAAATAAAGAAAACAAAAATCAGCTTCAGATTCAGCTTCGCCCTGAGATGGCCGATGGCAAATACAGCAACCTTGCAATGATCGGTCATGGCCCCAACGAGTTCCTCATGGACTTCATCTTCGCTGCACCCGGCATGCCCCAGGCTCCGGTAGTGAGCCGTGTGATCATGAGCCCTGAGAACGCTAAGCAGCTCCTCTTCGCCCTCACCGACAACATCAAGAAATATGAGGCTCAGTTCGGAGAGATCATGCCCCGCACTGCTGCCGGAAACAATTGATATGAAGGTTAATAATCTTTTTATCTACAATTCGCTTGCCCGCATGAAACAGCCTTTCAGGCCTATTCATGACGGGCATGTCGGTATGTATGTCTGCGGGCCAACCGTGTATGGCGACGCTCATCTGGGCCATGCGCGTCCTGCGATCACGTTCGATATCCTTTTCCGTTATCTCAAACATCTGGGATATAAGGTGCGCTATGTACGCAACATCACCGATGTGGGTCATCTTGAGCATGATGCCGACTCGGGAGAGGATAAAGTAGCAAAAAAAGCCCGTCTCGAACAGCTTGAGCCCATGGAAGTGGTGCAGCTTTATCTAAACCGCTACCATAAAGATATGGAAGCCCTCAATGTGCTCCCCCCGAGCATCGAGCCTCACGCCTCAGGCCATATCATCGAGCAAATAGAATATATCAAGAAGATTCTCGACTCCGGATATGCCTACGAGAGCTGCGGTTCTGTTTATTTCGATGTGGAGAAGTTTAACCGCGACCATAATTACGGACGTCTCTCCGGCCGCAATATCGAGGAGATGCAGAACAATACACGCACTCTTGATGGTCAGGAAGAGAAACGCAACCCGCTCGACTTCGCTCTCTGGAAAAAAGCTTCTCCGGAGCATATCATGCATTGGCCCTCTCCATGGAGTGAAGGATTTCCGGGGTGGCACCTCGAGTGCAGCACAATGGGTGAGAAATATCTTGGAGAACGTTTCGATATTCATGGCGGAGGGCTCGACCTGATGTTCCCCCATCATGAGTGTGAGATAGCGCAGAGTGTGGCCGCACAAGGACACGATGCAGTGAATTATTGGATGCACAATAATATGATCACCATAGCAGGGAAGAAGATGGGTAAGTCGTATAATAACTTCATCACCCTCGAACAATTCTTCAACGGTGATCATCCTCTCCTCACACAGGCCTATTCCCCGATGGTGATACGTTTCTTCATCCTCATGGCGCAGTATCGATCCACTGTGGATTTCTCCAACGAGGCTCTTCAGGCCGCTGAGAAAGCACTTCAGAAGATGACCGATATATATCGTCGTCTCCAGAATCTCAAACCGGCAGAGAAGTCTTCAGTGGAAGTGCCCGATTTCCTTGCACAGTGCTATGAATCGATGGATGACGACCTGAACACTCCGATGGTGATAGCTACTCTTTTTGAGGCTGGCAAGATTATCAATTCCGCCACTGATGGCAACGCTTCCCTCAGTGCTGAAGATATCGATAAACTGAAGAAGCTCTTCGACACTATGCTTATCGACCTTCTTGGCATCCGCGTGGGAGCCGAGGAGAATGGAGCGGATCTCTCACCTTATGAGGGAGCTATGGATCTGCTTATGGATATCCGTGCCAATGCTAAAGCGAACAAAGACTGGACCACTTCCGACCTTATCCGCAATAAACTGTCCGAACTTGGATTTAACGTAAAGGATACCAAGAACGGTGTGGAATGGTCGCTCAAATAAAACTTAGTCCATAAAGAGTGATATAATGCAAAAGCTCCTGAATTCTGGAATTCAGGAGCTTTCTGTTGCTTTATATCTCTTATTCAAAAGTAGCAATCACTCTACGGATGATGCTGACGATAATAGTTACGATCGAGATCGCTGAGAATATCTGAAAAGTTATTACGGCTTCTTGATGATACGGCAGCTGTAACGAGCATTGCAACGAGGAACATTCCAATAAGGAATACTATTAAAAGTTTTACCATAGTCTCATGTAAATTTAGGTTAACACATTATTTGGTCAATTGATTCTATCAATTGGATTTCGTATGCAAATATAATAAAAAACTTTTAGAAAGTGAACATTTTGTTAAAAATTTTATTAACAATTTTCACTTTTTTAAAAATCTGCTGCCGGCTATAGTTCCGACAATATCATCAGATCAGTCTCTATCTTTATCAAGCTGCTCATATTTTGAGTGTTGGCTCTTGAATTCGGGCACAATTCTCTTCATTCCCGCCACAATGGTCATGTCATCACTTGTTGGAGCTGAAGCCACGAGCTCGACAAGGTCGGCTTTTACTTCATCGAATTCATATTCCCTCACCTTCGCCACCATGATTTTGGGATGGAATGTAGGGAGAGTTATCTCCTTGTCATTGAGCACCTCCTCATAAAGCTTCTCGCCATCACGCAGACCGGTAAATTTTATCTCCACATCCTTCGCGCCGCTGAGCTTGATCATTCTCTTGGCCAGGTCGGCGATTCGTACCGGCTCTCCCATGTCGAACACATATATCTCTCCGCCCTTTCCCATCGTGCCGGCCTCGATCACGAGCTTGCAAGCCTCCGGGATAAGCATGAAGAAGCGTATGATGTCGGGATGAGTCACCGTTACCGGTCCTCCTTTCTTTATCTGTTCCTGGAAGATTGGAATAACCGATCCGTTCGATCCAAGCACATTGCCGAAACGTGTTGTTACAAATTGCGTTTCACCTTCCACCTTCCCCTCCTTAAGGGCCTTGTCAAGACTCTGCACGTATATCTCGCAGATTCGCTTCGAGCATCCCATCACGTTAGTGGGATTCACAGCCTTGTCGGTCGATACCATCACGAACTTCTTCGTGCCGTATTTCACCGCCAAGTCTGCGATATTCATTGTGCCGTGAACATTATTAATTATCGCCTCGTATGGATTGTCTTCCATCATCGGCACATGCTTATAAGCCGCTGCATGAAACACGTATTCAGGACGAAACGTATTGAAGAGGCGTTCCATCATCCGCTTGTCTGCTATATCGGCCACCACAGTTTCTGCCTTGATGTCGGGATATTCGTTTTTCATCATGAGCCTGATGTCGTGCATCGGCGTCTCAGCCTGATCCACCAGCACCAGATGACGAGGTTTATATTCTGCAATCTGACGCACCATCTCAGATCCGATACTGCCTGCAGCTCCGGTGATCATAACCACGTTCCCTTCAAGCAATTCCGCAGCCGCCTCCATATCCACCTCAATCTTGGCGCGCGGAAGAAGATCTTCCACATTTACAGGATGAAGGTCGGCAATTTTGAGATCGGTCTTCCCATCCCACTCACGAGCGTGAGGCATAACAAGAATCTTTATACCATCGGTCACGAGGTGGTTGATGAGATCTTCATTCTCACGAAGTTCATCCATCATGAATGGGGATACTATAAGAGTATATACCTTATTTTTCTTCATCACCTCCGGCAAAGACATATCGAATGGATATACCTTGACTCCCATAAGCATACGGTGTTCCATCTCCGGCTCCGAACTCACGAATCCATCAAGGGTAAAGGGAGAATCCACTTGCGATCGAATACTTTTTGCCAGAGCCGCCCCGCCGGTTTTGATTCCAAGAATATAGGCCTTGTTGGTATCAGGCCGGCGCGATGTCTGCTCGAAGATGGTCTTCACCCATACACGGATAGTCCACATGAATGCCACCACGAAGAGGCCCATGAGGATGATATCTGCCAATCCGAACTCCACAAGCCATGACTTCGGACCGAGCACAAGGAAGATGGCGGCCCCAAGCACCACTGCTAACACCACGGCTCCTCCGATACGCAGAAGATCGTTGAACGATGAATATCGGATCACACCGTTGTAGGTATGAAATATTTTAAAAGAAAGGAGAAAACAAAGTAAGAATATGCACATAGTGGCAGCCAACGACTCTATCACGTCGAGAGTCTGGGCCGAACCATGATGCACGGTATATGCCAAAAGTCCCGCAAAAACCACGAACATACAGTCGAGCATCAATATGCTCCAGTATGGGAGCGCGGCACGCGAGAAATACCAATGGGCAAGTTTTTTGAACGAATTCATGAAGATTAGATTAAATAGCTTATCAGTTTAAATTAAACCGAGAATCTGTCATTTCCACAAAGGTACAAAATAAATTCGAAATTTGCACCAATTTGTATATAAAAAATGGAATAAAACTCTATCCGGAGATAGGGTTTTATTCCATTTTGCTATTTTGATATTTTGATATTCTCTTTTTTGCTACTTTCCGGTGTCGATATTTTCCTTAATTATATCCACTATATATCTAACATCCTCCTCCTTCACATACGGGCCGGCAGGGAGACATATACCTACTTTAAACAGATCCTCGCTCACACCGTTCAGATATGCAGGAGCATCGCGATATACAGGCTGCTTGTGCATCGGTTTCCATAAAGGCCGCGCCTCTACGTTGGCGGCATCGAGAGCCATGCGCAATGCCTCCACATTGTCGTTGGGCTGACAATCGGTAACAGAGGTAGTGGCGGCATGGGTCACTCCGGCAGCACCTCCCACAGCTCCGGTGATCACCTGCTTATATGCATTCTCCTGACCTTTGATCTTTAGTGACGGATCAAGGGTGGCGGTGCAGAGCCAGAAATTGGAATCGAATTCCGGAGCCGGATTTCCATGCATCGTGATTCCTTCAACATCCTTGAGAAGCTCACAGTAAAGTTCCTGCACATGCTTATGATGGGATATATGATCATCGAGCACAGTCATCTGTCCCCTTCCGATCCCGGCGCAGATATTACTCATTCTGTAATTGTAGCCGATCGACTCATGTTGATAATAGGGATAAGATTCCCGGGCCTGGGTGGCATACCAGAGTATCTCCTTAGCCTTCTCCTCATCGGGACATATCAGCGCTCCTCCGCCGGAAGTGGTGATCATCTTATTGCCGTTGAACGAGAGCACGCCATATTCTCCGAATGTTCCGAGTGACTGTCCATTGAACATCGATCCGAAACCCTCAGCACCATCCTCTATCACAGGAATATCGTAACGGTTTGCGATCTCCATAATCCTGTCGATCTTATAAGGCATACCATACAAAGCGACCGGGATAATAGCCTTAGGCTTCTTCCCGGTCTTTTCAATACGATCCTTTATAGCCTCTTCCAGCAGGTCGGGATCCATGTTCCATGATTCGCGCTCGGAATCAATGAAAACGGGGGTGGCACCGAGATAAGTAATCGGGTGACTCGATGCGCAGAAAGTGAACGACTGCACCAGCACTTCATCACCGGCCTTAACACCACAGGCAATAAGGGCGAGATGCACGGCAGCAGTGCCCGCGCTAAGGCACACAACCTTCTTGTCGAGCGGATTTTCCTCCCCCACCGTCGCACCGGTTTCCGGATTGATTTCCACACGCTTATTCACAAAATTCTCAAGGTCTTTTTCGAAAGCGTTCACGTTAGGGCCCATCGGCACCACCCAATTGGTGTCGAAAGCTTCCTTAATAAAATCCTGCTCCTTGCCGCTCATGTGAGCGAGGCAAAGATAAATTCTATCTCTCATTATAATTATATTTTTTGGAATTTCCTATCAGAATAGCTTTTCTCGACCATTCTATACCCCACTCCTTCTGTCTAAGAGCGTTTTCCCTCCTTTGTTTTAAATCAGCCCCATTGTTCTACTGTTCTCCTGTCTTAATACCTCCCTTTATCATCTGTTCCCCTCTCTTAAAAAGGATAGGTGAAGCGCTATCCTCAAGTAGAGCAAAAGTCTCAGCCTTCGAAATAGGCTGGCCCACGAAAGCCCGATCACTTGTCACAAATCCTGAGGCAATGGGAATACGGCTATACATCGATACTGGAGCCAGATACGCTCCTTGTCAGTGAAAGCAAAAGGCAGCAGTTGTGCCACCCAATCCTTGAAGCGATTCAATTCCGAAAAACTGTTTACTCCCCCACTCTCCAGAAATCCTCCGCCGGAATGATCAGACCCTATAAGAAATCGCAGCAAATATTTTCACCTCACCCTATCTCCCGGCCTTGGTCAGAGCGGATATCATCATAATAATCCTTATGGAAGATATAATCCTCCTCACAGAAGACATATACAGTATCGGTTATACAGTATCGGTAAACTCCGGCCTCACACGGAAAGTCATTGCAATCTCAGCGAAGCTATTAGCATTAAAAATTTTGAAAGATACAGCAGACCGATTATAGATCGTCCTTAACGTGTTATAATCTTGTAAGATATTTTCTATTGTGCCATACATTAAAATTAAACTGCAAAAGTATAGCACCATCGTCGCATCAGCGGCTTATAACATTATTTTCTATCTACGAGTATTGCAAGAGAGGTACAAAACTAAGCCTCCAATACCATTGGCTCATTAATTATATCCTCAAGATTCACCAATGGCAAAACAATGTGCATCGGCATATGTTCAAGTTTAGCAAAAAGAGCGCCCCTTAAAGCTCCTATCACTTTAGATCCAAAATAAACAAGTAATTTCCGGGGAATCATTCTCTTACCCTTATCTACAAAAGATTCCCAGGATTCATTTTTTATCTGAAAAGATAAGTCTACCACACATTTAAATACCGGCATTTTCGATTGATATAAATTCGCAGCCGCTGTGGCCTTGACTATTCTTTTTTCAACCTCCACTGTAAATGATACAGAAGAATCGAGTTGGGTATCTTCCGAAGCTGGATTGAAATTTTCTTCAAAGAAAGCAAACTGAGTGATACCACCCCCTATTATCTTAAAAAATGCCCCTTGCATATCCTTATCCATATATCAACAAATTTTCCTTATCCTTTTCACTCCCATTAATTCCAATAAATGAACTATCTGAAATCTCTGATTTTTTTTCATCAAATCCTTTAATTGAAGGTATTGTAAAATTATAACTCACCTTTAAGACTAAAGATGACTTAGAATCTTCTTCCGGAATCACATTCCTGTCAATAATTCTAATCCCCAGCTTTCTTTCAATCTCAACTAAAGTCTTCAATTCAAAATTTGTCTGTCCATTTAAATATCTGGTAATATTCGCAGGAGTGACCCCTAACATTTCCGCCAAATCAGATTGAGTAAGTCCCAGAATCCTTAATTGACGTTTGATTTTTGCCGCAATAGCAGAAGACGCACACAACCAATGACGATTTTTTCTACGTTCCTTCATACGCTCTCGTTCCGTTAAAGTAAGATCGCGTGCTATATTATTGAGCTGTTCGATATTTGTCTTCATACTTTATTCCTTCTTGTTACCAATAAATGAATTCAAATCTTCAACATTCAGAATATTATTGTTCTTCAGAAAATCAATCACTTTAAAGGCTTTCTGAATCACATTATCCTTAAGAATCGGACAATCGCTTATTCGATGTGTAATCTTGATTCCACTATAAAAGATAATTAATTGATCAAAACCTAACTCAATGGCATATACGCGTAATAAAGAAGGATGACCAATTCCATAGCTTTTCATAGCAGGCATTGATTCCTCTTCAAATCCTTCCAATATTTTAAAGCGACTACTTAAACCTGGAGGGATAGAATCGATACTATTATCAATCAAGTCTTCCAATATATCCTCCAATTCATTAGTCTCTTCAATCACCTTCTGGGTATATGCCTCCGTCTCATCTCGCGACCATCCTAATTCCTCTACGTAATATTGTCCTATTTTCCATTTATTAAGTTCAAAAAATCTGCTAACCTTTGCATGATTTGAGAAATCCTCAAAAATTCTGTTATATTCATCAAATTCTTCATTCTGATATTTCACAGCATAAAGATGATTTAATTCAATTATAACAAATTCCATAGACATAGGAAAACAGATTTTCTACTTTAAGAACGAATAAAGCAAGTTCAATATTTTATGTATAAGTAAAAAATTTATGTATATGTAAATCTTTATTTTAAATGTAAGAAAAAGGAACAGCAAGAACTCATCGGCTTTATAGAGTGTGAGAATTGTATGATCGGATAAGTTCTTGCTATTTAACTTAGAAGGATTATTTAATCTAAATTATTTCTCCTCCATATTCCATTCTATTGCCTAAGACGGTACAAAATATCATTTTTATATCCTTCAAAAAGGAATAATTGTGGAGATAATAGCGATTAATTCTTACTTTATCAGGGAAAATCACTTCATCATTATACCTCTGAGGATCACTCTGCTTAGCCAATAATTCCTCCTCGTTCCTATATTTCAAGGAGGCCGGGCCTGTAATGCCAGGGCGTAATTTTAACACCTCCCGATCATCACCTGTCAATTGGTCGGCATACCCCGGCACATCCGGTCGGGGTCCAACAAAACTCATATCACCTATCAATACGTTCCACAACTCCGGCAGTTCATCCAATTTGTATTTACGCAACTTGGCACCTAAAGGCGTGATACGGTTTTCCCCTGCCACAGATACTGAAGATCCTCCATGACCCATCGTCATCGAGCGGAATTTATACATAGTGAAAAGTTTTCCATCTCTCCCAACTCTCTTCTGCCTGAAGATCACCGGCCCACCAGGCATCTTGATTCTAATCAGGATCGCCACTACCACGAGGACAGGCCACAATAAAAATAGACCGATAAAAGCCATCAGTCTATCAAAAATAAATTTTAAGGTCATTATTTATTCTTTCGGAATAGTTTTTTAAAGATAAATCCTCTGACTGAATTAGGCATAACCACTTGAACACCAAATCTGACTAACACATTAAAGAGATATGTCCCTAATCCAATAAATCTCTTTCTCAGCATATAATCCTGTATCCCCTTTTCACTCTTAAAATACTTCCACCCCCCTCTTCTGGCATACATCTCCTTTCCTACACGAACATTTACCAAAGTATCAGGCAGATTAGCAAATTTATATCCAGCCTCCGCCATACGGATCCAAAGGTAGTAATCCTCATTATAATGCCAATCTACATAGTTGCCTACTTCTAAAATCTTTGATTTCCTAAAAGCAACCGTCATATGGTTGAAAGGACACCGTTTCCTCATCCAAGAATATATATCCTCATTCGAACATGGCACAATTCGATTCCCCACCACATTCTCCGGACTTCCAATAAACTCAGAAATCTGCCCTCCGACCATTGCTACCTCCGGATTTTCCTCAAGAAATCCAATTTCCTTCTCAAAACGATCAGGGAGAGCAATATCATCCGAATCCATCCTTGCAATAATCTCATTTGACGTAGCTTCTGTACCTATCCTCAAAGCATTTCCTAGTCCCCGATTATTTTTCAAGGGTACTGTTTTTAATACCGGTATATCCTGTCTGAGAGTATTTATTACTTCATAAATCTCATCAGAGACAGGACCATCTATAACCAGAATTATTTCTGATGGTTTAACAGTTTGCCAAGTATATACGCTTAAAAGAGCTTCTTTAAGATAATGAGAACAATCATTATGATACACTGACATTAGAACGGAAAATTCTTGCATCTATACAGTATTATTAGATTTCAAAAGATGACTTTTCAGGAAATATTTTTTGTAAATCTTCATCTACCATTTTTTTTAATTCCGGGTATTCTTCCGATTTTAAGAAAGGACTATCATTTACACAAATAAAATTATTCTTTATGTATTGTGAACGCTCGTTCTTATATCGGTCAATTGAAGATAATACTATACAGAAGTCGTCTCCAAAATATTCCGGTACAAATTTCCCGGACATTAACGCATAATCTCTATATAAATACTGATTCAAATCCTGAAAAGACCGAAATCTACTTTTGCTTGTCTGAAGCATTTCTTTTTCAAAAAGACTAAAGCATTGTTTAAGATTAGATAATAACATTCCTTGAGGGTTGTGATTAACCTTAATCCACTTGTATTCTCCTATTGCTGTCAAAATTCTATTTCTAATCTTATCAAGCGTGGTATATGAGGGATGAAAGAATAGATTCGGATGAGTTTTTCTAAGAATCTTAAAAGGAAAATGAGTATTAAGTTTTTTAATATTATTTCTTACCACATATGTATATGGGTCTTTTATTCTCAAATGATCATACAACCATCCTCCTCGAGGGATATCGAGGACCAGATAGTCAACAGGCATTCCATTTTGAAAAAAACGTTCAGGACCAACTGGTCTTACCACCAAAGTATCATCATTAAAGTAGATAAATTTCTCAGCCAACCCTGATATATTGTGTAGATTCATTTCAATAGCCTGACTATTAAAGACAGGGAGTACAGAGGGATCAATAAAAAACTCACTGTGTCTATGAATTTTTATTTTTGGATTGTTAATATTCAGCCAATCCGGGAGATGTCCCCAAGTGAGAAAATGGATGTTGCGTATCCAGGGCATATTCTTTTCTACTCCACGAAAAACATAACGAAGAGTATCCCAGTCGCGGAAATATTGTGATACACTGGATTTATTTCTTAAGTTTTCGGGAAGATACTGATCGCGCTCTTTTTTCCATTCAGGATCAGTATCATCAACCCACGGAATTACGATATCTATTTGTTCCATATTTAAAAAAGATTCCTGGTTTAATTACATAAGGCAACATAACAATAACCAGAGGTACATGATAGAATCTCGAAGTTGTAACCAAATCTCCTTTATAATGCAAGAAGAAACTGTATAAACAAATAAGAATTATAAAAATCCGGTCATCCCTAAAGATACTCTTAAAATATGGTTTAATAAAATACAATAAACCATACAATATATTAAAGAACGAGCCTATTACTCCCCAGTAAAGAAGATGTCGAATATATCCTCCATCCACTGATTTATAATAACCACCTGTTGACGACATGAATCTTCCAGACCCATATATCCACTCTTCTGAAGTAATAGTAACATACTCATACATTTCATTTAGGTGATTAAATGAAGCACTATCAGAAGTACTTCCGGTCTCACTAAACTTTATAAATAGGTCAAAGACCCATGGTGCCACAAAGTCAGTAACAAATATTAAAATATCTGGAGGAAGAATTAACGCACAGGAGGCTACACAAATCAATAATATAAGAATGAAGTTACCTATGATTCTTAACTTATTTTTTGTTTGCGCCTTACAAAGAATTAAATACACTATGCCAAAACCAAATCCTATCATTGATGTTCGTCCGGCAAAGAAACCACATATCACGATCAGAATTAGTTTTATGTATTCTTTCCATGATGAATTTTTATTATCCGAAATCCTTTTGAACTGGATAATAGTTACTAATCCACAGGTTGCTGCAAATTCAAAATATAATCGACCTGAAATTGCTAACCCTCGAAATCCAGCGTACGAAGCTTCTGCTTTAGCTGCATCTTCTGCAAATTGAAAATGATGAACTATCTCTCTAACGGTTGGAGATACAAATGCACATAGTGAGAATAAAGATTGTATAACAAAGATATTTACAATCAATCTTTCAAAAAAATCCCGATTATATGTTTTAAAATTTAAGGATCCAATAACCATTATCATCATTAACAATCCTATAAGGACTGAAAAAAAGGCTATTGCTAACGAAAAATCTTTTGCTCCTACCACCACTGTCCATGCGGCAGCCAATAGGGTCATACCAAAGGAAGCTGCTAAAAGAAAATTTATATAATTATTTTTAAATAGTTTAACACATAATGTTAATCTATTAGCATATCCAATCTTTATCATTGCTATAATAACAGCAATATAAGCCGAATTAAGGGGACCCAAGATTGGGAAACAAAAAACTAATAGAAATAATATGATTAGATTATATGCCAAAATCTGAGAAATATAACTAAAAAAGTATAGCTAAATTACTATACTTCCATCTATCGGGTTTTCAGCTTATTACTTATTATTACACATCCTTCGATCTACATTTGTTTACCAAGATCATAAAATCTAATACTCCCGGCACACAAAGTATAGACCCAAACAATTTCATCTTCATAGGATAAGTTCCGCCAACCATATTCCTCCAGTTTTTTCTTATGCATCTTCTCAATTGCTTTAAGTCATCAGATATTGAGTAACCGGATACAAGTGCATAAAACAATTGTATGGATGTATATGTTCCAAATCTTTCCTTAACAAATTTAACCAACTCAGGATGTTTCGATCTTATTCCCATCAAGAGGCTCTCATGAGCATAAATTATATCCAATTTTTTATGAGTGAATCGGGAATTCATTATACTTGTAGGATTTTGCCTGTAATAATATACCTGAGAAGGAGAAAACACTACTTTTTCAGATTTACAAAATGCTTGCCAAGTTGTGGGTAAATCTTCATACAATCTCCCAACAGGGAAACGTAAATTGTCAAATAAATCTCGCCTATACAGTTTTGCCCATGCGGAAGTAGTGAAACATCCGTTAATAAGAATCTCTTTAATCGCCTCAGCTCCACTATATTCTTTTATAGTCAGATCTTTATTGGGTTTTATATCTTCTAATGAAATAAAATCCTTATGTCCGCATATGGATATCTGGGCTTGCCTTGATTTAAGTATACTTAATAAGACCTCTATATAATGGGGAGAAATTACATCATCTCCATCTACGAATGTCATATACTCCCCTTTAAAAATATTCAAGGCTACATTTCTTGCATCCGATAGTCCACCATTTGTTTTATGGATAACCTTTATTCGAGAATCCCTTTGCTCATATTCATCACATATCTTTTCACTTCCGTCTGTTGAGCCATCGTCAACAAGAATTATTTCGAGATTTTCATATGTTTGAGAACATATACTTTCCACACATTCCCTTATAAAAGGCTTTATATTATATATTGGAACTATAACAGAAATTAAAGGTTGCATTCGTAAAATATTGTTTCCTAAAAATCACACATCTGCTAATTTTTTCTATATATAAAGTTTCTTCCTAACCTCGTATTCGGCAGTCTGAACTTCTCGATCTATATACTTTATATTCGACTTAACTTTTCGGTAATCATAGTTAGGATCTGGTATCATAAAATTTTCTCCATAATACTTAGAAAGATATAGAGATGTATTTTTGGGGATATAACACTCTATTCCTTTGAAAAGAATTTTTTTTAAGCCGGAATATGGCATTATGCGTTCCCTGATCTCCGCTCTACCTTCATATTTTTTATCATCAAATATAGGTGTAAAAGAATTTAATTTAATTTTATCTTCTCCCAATATATGGAAATAGAAAATATCTATCATAACAGCCTTATATGAATAGGTCTGTTCTGCCCCCACCATTTTACCATCCTCAATAATTCTAAATTCCCGAAGCAGTTCAAAACCATTAGATAGGAGACATTCTTCTAATTTCTCTTTATCCTTAAAAAATGCTCCCATATCTATATCATAATCATGCTTAATGAAATCATTCTCTCTATATGCACCTAATAATGTGCCGAACTCAAGCCATATTTTTATTCCTTCCCTACTGCATAGAGAATTGATTTCCTTTAATAATGTCACTCCATTATGTAAAAAGTTTTTTATTTGTTTTTTTCGCTCAATATGGTAATATCGTCTCCAAATTGGTCCTATTAGAACTCTTACTAACTTATTATTCTGAAATCTTTTTGCGAAGGAACTGATACTTTTTTTTGAAATCATGATAACTATAGTTTATAATGGATAAATTCACATTTATTTTTTAATGAGATATAACACCGTTCTAATGGTCTCTTGGAAAGCCTTTAGACGAAATAATTTGGATAGTATCAAATATGAGCAAATCGATATTAAACTGGTAAGTATAATATTACCGAATAAATATTCTCCAATTAATCCAAAGCCTACGCTTATTACCATCGTGAAAAATATTGGAATAATTGTATTTAACTGATCGTAAATTTTTAACTTTGTATGCTTTTGAGCAAGAAAAGCATTTGTAATATATATATTTATACTACTTAAAACCATACCCCACAATATACCGTACATTCCAAAATTCATTCCAATCAATAAAGCACACAACAAGAATCCCCATTTATAGAAACTCCAATAAAATAATGCTTTACTCTTACCAACAGAGGCTACTGCGTAATAATTAAGGTTTTGCAGACATACGAAAAATCCACCTACTAATAATACACGAAAATACGGCACTGAAGGCATCCATTTGTCTCCATACAGGAATCTAATTAATGGTTCAGCAATAATAATTAGTGTAGATAAAATTGGAAACATTATGAATGCGAGCACTCTCATATTCTGTAAACAAATCTTATTTAGTTGCACTAAATCATCCTGTAGTGACGAATAAATCGGATACATCACCTGAACAATAACTTGAGGGATGGACGCGCTAATCACTTGATCCAACCGATATGCTTGTGAATAATATCCCATCTGAGTAGCTGAAAATCGTTTTCCTATTATAATACCTTGTATATTGATACATATCGTTTGCAGAATATTAGCCGCCAGTAAATAGCCTCCGAATCCAAATAAACCTTTTACTGCTGAATAAGAAAATGTAAGAGAAGGAATCCATTTAGTAATTATCAATAAGAGCAGTATGCAACATGTACCATAAATCAGTTGTAATGATACCAAACTCCAGACTCCATAACCACATTTTGCTAAAACAATTGCCGAGACCACTCCAATTATGTAAGAAGATAGATTAACAACCGCTAAGGTTTTAAAGGCTAATTTCTTTTGTAATCGTGCGCGCTGAACAGATATTATAGCATTAAGTACTATCGTTACTGCAATTACTCTCAGTACACCACAAAGTATTTCCATTTTAAAGAACTTACCTATTTGTGTGGCACATACAAAAAGAATCAAGTAAAGAACAAAAGAAAATCCTATATTCCAATATAGAATTGTGGAGTAATCAGTTTGAGTAGCTTCTTTTTTTTGAATCAATGCTGCATTGAAGCCCCCATCTATTAGGGTCTGAGAAATGGCTATAAATATTGTCAGCATACCGATGATTCCAAAATCTTCAGGAGTTAGAAGTCGCGCCAATATAAGATTCATAGTAAACTGAATTACCATAAATCCAAAACGATCAAGGGATGCCCATACGGCACCAGATATACCTTTTTTAACAAAAGTATGGTCCATTATAATTTAGTATTCAGACCAATTTACTGAAGAGAAGGAACTTATATCCTAAATATTTTTGTTTAATACTGATAACGAAATCCCCCAATTATTAACTTATATAGCTTTTTCTTTGCACATATTAATTAATGAGAGGAACTGTTTTATATATGATTCTTATTTACTTATGCGAAAATATCCTCAACTATTAGACTTAATTTTAAATTCAAAGCAAATAAGAGATTAATGGTTATTTATTTATCCAAAACCGTTCAATTGGATAGGTCATAGGAATTTGCGGACAATTTTCTCCAATTAAATTTACAATTTGTAGTGCCCAATACATATCCGTAAGTGCTATACCGCCATTGTAAACTAATATTCTTTCATCTTCATTTTCTCTTCCTGCCACTCTCCCATTGGCTACGTCTGTAATACGCGCCATTCGGTCTTTGAACTGCTCATAATATCGATATTTCTTTACGTGATCAATATCATCAACGAAAATTTTTTCAAATTCCAAATCGCAATTCTGAAAACCAGAGGTATGTACCGGAATTATAGTACATCCTTTTGGATAAGTCTCAACCGGTGCCAATTCCTTGTGCGCAAAACTGACACAAGAAACTATGATATCAGATTTGAACATTTCCTCTAATGATGTACATATTTCAAATTTTAGGTTAGGGTCGTGTTTAAACTCAGATATAAACTCTTCTGCTTGATTCTTATATTTCATTACCCTTATTGTCATAGGATGAGTAAGCTTATCCGCATAGAACAGTAGGAATGTCCTTGCCGTAAGCCCCAATCCATAAATTGCCAATGTTTTGGCATTCTTTCTCGCAAAAGTAATAGCATTATAGGCAGCACATGCTCCCGTGCGCATAGTTGTGATATAAGTTCCATCCATGGTTGCAAGAAGACCATGTTTATCCAGACTTTGAAGCATTATATTTGAATTTCTGGCTGGAATACCATCAGAATCATCAATATTACGAGAAATAAACTTTACACCTGCCACATTATATTTGGGTAGAACACATGGCATTGTCATATACCGCCCTGATTCTTCTTGCCAAATACTTATTTTTGCAGCAAGTAGAAATTCATCCTGTTCTTTCCATACAGTAGATGTCCACTCATACATCTTTCCCAATGGGATATTGAGATTTTTTATTGTATTGAAGTCAATAATTTTCATTTATTTGGTTATTAAGTCTAACGAACGAGTTAATTTGTCATCATCTTTGCGATCACGTATTGCAATTCTTATAAATTGCTTGTCCTTAGGAAATCCTTTTTTTGAGGAGCAATCCTTTATAAGAATATTGAAATCAGTAAGCAGTTTTAATGCAAGTTCATGAGAAGTAAATTTGTCTGTAATCTCGCATAGAAAATAATTTGCTTGAGATGATATCACGCGTAAGAATGGAATCTCATTCAATTCCTTATAAAAGATCTCTCTTTCTTTACGGAATTTCTCACAGGAACGCGCATAATCCTTTTCATACTTACTGTAAATTTGCATATAGAATTCGGCGAATGAATTTATATTCCAAATTCCCACATCTTTTCGGATATGCTGAATCAATGACTTATCAGCGCTTACCAATACTCCTAATCTAAGTCCTGGCACCCCATAGCTCTTTGAAATTGATTTCATCACACATAGATGAGGATTTTCTTCCAGAACCTCATTATGAATCAATGTCATTTCTTCGGCTTTATCAGCGAAATCCACAAAGGATTCATCAATTATAAGCCTTATATTATTCTCCTTCGTCCATGAAGCAAGCTTATCAAGATCTTCTCTGTCTATCAGATTCCCCGAAGGATTATCAGGGTTGACAATGAGGAGATTTCTTACTTGATGCTCCGTGTAATACTCAATCAGATCGTCGGCAGTATAGGAGAAATCTTCATTATTTGGATGGAATGGCACAATACGCTCCTTATCCAAACGATTGGGATATTCCTCGAAAGTTGGATAAATGATACCTATGTTTCCATCAATAATCGTCATCAGGCTTTTGATAAGTTCTGCAGCTCCATTTCCTACAACTGCATAGTCATGACGTATACCGAAATATTTCGATGCAAGAAGAGAATTGACTCCCATACCGGATGGATAATCACGGAGAAGAGGTTCGAAGTTAGCTTTCATCTCATCTATCATCTTCTGGCGGGGAAAGTAAGGATTCACCAGATAGCAGAAGTCTAATAATGATGGATATCTCCAATATCCTCCGAATGATTGTTGAAGCTTTTTAAGTCTTTCTTCGGGGTTCGCGAAAATTGTTTCCGCTATCCTTAAATCCTGAACATCGTCTATCTCATACCAATGAAGACCTGTTATAGGGAGTGCCTTAATTCCGGTGGTATCTATCAAAGTTATCACACGTAGAACTTGTTCGTAATACTCATTTTCTCCTAAAACCTGTATATAAGCTTCCAAGAATGGAAGATAATGATTCACTACAAATTCCTTTGAGAATTTATAGATGTTTACAGTTTTGTAATAATACTGAGTATCACTATATTTAAAAGCCTTTTTAGGTATAAAATTAATGATATTGTTATCATCATCAATTCTAACCATGGTACCGTCCATCCAGGTCTCATACTTGGAAATAAGGGCGCAGTCTTTGTACTCGCTGTTTACGGCTGCATCCAATACTTCATCCTCAAAGATTAGATCGGATTCCAACAATAATGTTTCCTCTTCAGCCATATATCCTCTGGCGAGCCAAAGAGAATAGATATTGTTTGTCTTGTCATAAACATTATTCTCGACAAACTTTATAGACCAATCGGGATAGTTTTGCGAAATGTAATTTTTTAATTTTTGACCTTCGTAGCCAATTACAACTACGATTCTCGATAGGTTGAGCTTTTGGAGTTGAGTAAGCATTCGATCTATAAGACGGATGCCATTAACTTCAAGCATACACTTGGTGTTGTCAGCAGTAAATTCACCGAGCCTGCGCCCCATGCCTGCTGCTAAGATGATTGCTTGCATATTAAAGGGTTGGATTGTAATTATAGATTTCTCTTATGGGGGAGAGATGAGAGAATAGAACGATATTGAAAAATGAATTTTTCTATTTTTATCTGGATTAGGAGGATGTCTATCGACCCCTTCTCTATATCGAAAATTGTCAATGGGTAATACCGATTAATACAATGTGTCAAGGTAGTGTGATCGTTTGAAACATTTTATCTTTAAAATCGTGTAAATTTTAGATGTGGATTAATAAAAGAAGAAGTGAGAGACCCTGTCTCCCGACGGAGTTCTCTCTAACTAAAATTTAAAAGAATATTTCATTACTTTCAATGCTTTACTTTTACTTAGCCTGGATCGTTCTATCCAATTAACCTGAGTAAAGCATACAAATTATCGTGATGTATTTGAAAAACCGCCCGAAAGCGATTTCTCGTTAAATAATCACTTATAATTTATTTGTGGAATCAACATTTATTTTCAATCAGACCGTTGGACTGATTAGGAAATAGAGAGAAGAGGGTGAAATCCTTATATGGAAATTGAAGGGAATTCTTCTAAATAAGTATTGATTTGTAGAGTATCAAGAGTCTTTTAACTCATCTCTCATATATCATGACTTTTTCAGACTCCGCATTTTTCTCAACTCTTGAAAAAAGTCGTCCCCTTTCTACCAAATCCACTTTTCTACCTAAAATATCCTCAAGTGCGAGTTTTAGACGTGTTATTCCAAATAGTCCTAATCGAATACCCGGTGAATAGGTGACCATAATATCCACATCACTGGTATCGGTCTCTTCGCCCCTTGCAAATGAGCCAAACAACCATGCTTTCTCTACCGGCTGAGTAGAGAACAGTGCTTTAAGATTGGATAACATTTTTACCGTTAGAGGCATATAAGGGATTAATAATATATTGAAAGGTCTCGTTTAAAATCTATTTTATCAACCAAAATATCAAATCTTTTGATTCAGACACAATTCTTCTTCCCTACAATATATCTATTATAGGGAATTTATTCTCATCTTTCCGTTTATTATCACCAGTTTAGGGAGTTCTGTCGCGGAATTCGGCCTTATACAAATACATGTGCTCGGACCGGATGATTCTCAGGGGTTACCCTGTTGCGTTGCAAAGTTACTTATTTTTTGATTATTCTCAAAATTTATTTTCTCCTTCTCGCCCCCACTCTCCCGGTATAAATTAATAAAAGAATCTCATGTCTCTCCTGTCCCCCTGTCTAAACTTTAAAAAAAGAATCTCCTGTCTCTCCTGTTCTCCTGTCTAAACTTTAAAAAAGAATCGCATGTCTCTCCTGTTCTCCTGTCTAAACTTTAAAAAAGAATCGCATACTCCTGTTATCATGTCAAAAATTATCCAAAATTCCCCGTCAATTCCTGTTCTTTCTGCTTAGCCCTTAAGGGCAAATATTCCCGTACGGATCGATATTTCTGTCTTAGCCTGAAAAAAGTTGACTCATAAGAGTCAATTAAAAATGATTAAAA
>CAMWUJ010000027.1 GCA_947177405.1 uncultured Porphyromonadaceae bacterium
TTTGCATCAGTCACAACTCGGAGGTTGCTCCTTCTGCAAAAGAAGATTTTAGCTCCCCAATAGCCGCTCCGGTATTTTAACATATTTTGTTGAATGAGGTCTCAATTAGTCCTTCCGGAGATGTCCCCATCATCCGGAAGGGGGGAAGGAAGCCGGGATTCCGGCCTCCTTTTATTCAGCTGAATTCGGGAAACGATGTTATGGTTAAAACGTATCTCCCGAATTCGCGAAGTTCAATAACGTGCTTATTTTACAACGTATTTTTTACCGTTGATAATATATACTCCTGCTGCAAGAGCTTTGATCTGAGCAGCGTCGGCATTGCTCAGGATCACACGGCCTGCGATGTCATAAACAGTTGCTACACCGTTTTCGACTTCAACAGACTCAACACCGGATACTTTGATCTTGAAGTTATAAACCAATTCGGGAGATGCATGGCCTTCCTCACCACCTGTCTCATCATAGGTTCCGTCAAAGAATGCGCGGGCAGGGATTGAGAACTTGTAATCGCCGGGTTCGGTGACAGGCTGAGTGAAAGTATATGTGTATTCAGTCGGATTGAAGAAATCATTGTCCACAGGTTCAACCTCCTCCACGAGAAGATAGTCTCCCTTGTTATCGGGATTCTCGCGATATAGAGATCCGGCCACTATGGGGTCAAATGAGATGTAAGTTACATCGGCAAATGTAAGAACGATGGAATCAAGAGCCCCGTCAATTGTCTCATTATCTTCGATTGAAACTTTCACCGGTTCGAGATCCTCTGTTACACTGCCATGAGGAGGTTCATCGCCTTCAACGATGTAAACGAAAGAGGTCTGATTGTTATAGGTGGTCATCATCTCGCTTCCGATAATGAAATAATTCTTCGGGATTATGAGAGAATATGTACCCGAGATGGTGATTGGATCGAATGTCCAGGTGGCCTGTTTGCCATCTTCGCTGAATACGGGCTCTCCCAGATCGATAGAAACCTCTCCAGCACGACCCATTTTTGTGATGAAAGGACGCTCGATTGTCAGATAAGCTAAATTCATTTCTTTCTTAGCTTCAGTAGTTATGGTAATTGAAGAAAGAGATTTTACAGTTTCTCCATTCGCGGGATCTACTGAAACCAGAACGTCCGCACCTAAGTTGCAGGTCCAATCCATGTGATATTCAAAGTCGTCGGTAGAATAACCGCCATTCCCTTTCACGGGCAGTCCGTCTGCATCAACAGCTTCAATAGTCACGGAAATAGTACCGGTTGAGCCCTTTAACAGAGATTCGTCAAATTTGAAATCCCAGGCGGTTGCATATCCGGCAGCGTCAGGTTCTGAAGCCGGCTCAAAAGTTCCGGCAGAAGCTGTGCCTATTCCCTGACCTTGTGAATATACGAAAGTGGTAGGCTTCACAGGACCTGAATAAGTGACAGTAAACATTCCCATTTCAAGGTTGTCGATTTCATACTCCTCAGGATCCGGCATTACGCTTTCAACTACATAGGGGCTATATTCTGTGCCTTTTGACTGACCTTTGAAATCAATATATGTCTCAAGCTCAAGAGATGCTTCCTGCTGCTGAGGAGTGGGATACTGATTGGTGGCGGGGTCATAACCAATACCGCAGAATTTGAGTGCGAGACGGTAGGTGTGGCCTTCAATAAGTTTCTCGTTGGCTCCTCCAACATTTATGAACAGTCCATTCTCCCACTGGTCGCTATCGTCGCCAAATGTACGGTTAACGTCGATACGGCTTTCATTGCCCTGACGAATATAGACTCTGGAAGAAGCGTCTTCTCCGTAGGTGATATCCCAAAGGAACCAATCGATATAGTTGACCGCTGCATCATCAGAGGTTTTAAAGGTAACTTTACCCACATACTCTCCCCAATATGGAAGGGATGCGCCGTTAGCAGGATTGGAAGAGATGAGAGTGATCTGTGGATATTCGCCAAGACCAAGATTCGGATCGGCAAGAACGTACTGGAATTCAATATCTTTCTCATTGAAATTGCCGGCGGCATCCTTAAAACACCCGGAGGGAAGCGTAAGCACCCATTCGCCGTTCTCTTTGAAATCTTGGGAATCAAACTCAAGCTTGTGCAGCAGGTCGCCATAGAAATCCATATCCTCGAATTTGGTGCATGCCACCATATTGCCGGTTTCTGAGTTTTCAAAGTATGGCTTGATTTTGCAGTCTGAAACGATAGAAAACTCCTCTGTGCTTCCAAGAGTGATGTTGTCAAAATACTGCGCGCTGTTATACGTGGCTCCCGGAGTAGGGTAGGAGACGGTGATAGTCGGGAAAGCATACGCAGATATGCTTGCACCAGCCACCATGACCGTAGTAAGTAATGATTTAAAAGTCATAAGCTTTATGATTATATTGTTAATAAAATATTATAGATAAAGTATAATTCCTTCGGGAAGGGATCAGAGTTTGGCCTAACCTCTTCCCGAAAGCAATATAATTAAAATCAACGGATCACAACCTTCTTGCCATTGATCACATAAATTCCTTTGGCAAGAGAAGAAAGAACGTCAGCCTTGACATTGTTGAGCACACGCACTCCGGCTATGTCATATACATCAAAAGTTTCAGAGCCTGAGGCCACCACATTTTCTATACCGCTGACTTTAGCTTTGAATTCGCCTCTAATATCATTAGAATGGTCGAGACCATCGGCACATTCAAGCCCTTTCATGCTCACGAAAACATCGGAATCGGGATCACAGTTCAGGGTGGGGATTGTGAAAGTATAGAGCATTGCTCCTTCAGAGAACTCGTCCGGAGCCGCGTTAACCTTGTCGGTAGGGATGTCATAGAATCTATCTTCTCCATTCTCTTTATAGTCAAAGCGTATGGCGTCATATTTTATCTTATCGCCATTCATCACCCAGATTTCCATCGGGGATCCGAACACAAGTTCAGTGCCGCGGGCAGGAGTGAAGTCGCCCACAACGGTATATTGGAGCACATTTATCACAAACGACATCGGATATCCTGTCGGATTAGACTTGGAACCGGTATATGCCCGCTGACCGTCGGGAGAATAGATATTGCCACAAGAAACGTAGATACTCTCCGGCTGGGTGGAGGAATTGGAGTTGGGTAGCATGTCGATCGGGCGGCGACGTTTGCCTGAGAAGTCATAGGTGGCAGTAGTGCCATCGTGAGTACCATCGATGTTTTCATAATACATTCCGACTTCAATGTTGTCGCTGTTGCCATATTCAATTGAAGCCACCGACATCTTGTCGGAAGAGAGCGGTCCATCGAAAACGAACTTTATCTGCGCATCCTCATCACCGGGTAGATAATAGCTGTTCATTATATTATCGACAGAATTATATTTCGCTCCTAACACATCTACAAGCTCCAAAGGTTTCGCAGCCACAGTGAAATTGATTTCACAGCGACCGTTTTCGTTATACTTGTTATTCTTGTCGGAAGCATCGGCCACCTGCATGATACGGAGAGTCACTTCATCACCCTCCTTGATTTTTTCTTCATGATAGAGCTGCATCATGGCCGGACCAATATCGCAACCCACAGAAGATTCACCCGCCTTTGCAGCTACTTGCACTCTGGAGTTGTCGGGAGCCACAAGGAAGACGTTGCCGATTGAAACGGGGAAGTTAAAATTGACCAACATCTCATAATACATACTCGCTGAGAGCTTCCCTCCATAATAATTGGGATCTTCCGGGTTGATGGAGGGGTCGGTACCTGTAAGCTTGATTTCCGAAGTTCCTTCATAGACTCGCATCGATCCGGCATCCATGGAGAAAGCGTTGAACACATAATAGGTGGTGCCACCCTGAAGTTCTTTATAAGTGACGATCTTTCCACGGTCGGAGTATGAATGTTCACCGAATACCTCCGATGCTTCGCTATGGTCGGCGGAAGAATAGAGAGAAAGTGTAGTGGTGCTGAATTCAAATTTGACAGGACCTGTTTCAGAGGGTGTGTAGGTTCCGGTAACAGTTGCAAACTGAGGCCAAGAATATTCCTTGCCCGGTTGGATAGAACCTAAATCGACTGTCTCTGCATATACTTCAGCTGAGTAGGAGCCAAGGAAAAAAAAGGCGCTGACAGCTACCGTTTTGGTAAGAGTAGATATATTCATTCCTAAAGATTTAAGAGTTCTTTAATTGAGTTTTTATAACGTTAGGTTATTATCTAATAGTCAGTGTGTTCCCATGAGATAACGTCAACTCATACATAGTTTATTGTATGAGTTTTAGTTAAAATATCCCTATTTTCTAATTTATAATGTTAAATTAAATTGAAATCTAATACTATAAAAAAGGGGTTCACACTTGTATTCTTACGGGCAAAAGTAGATAAAAAAATTGATTTCCCAAAATCATTTTTATATTTCAAAATATGTTTTACAACCTATTTTTGAGCGAAATACTTACTTTTTGTATATGAAGTGCTTTAGTTTTATAAGAAAAAGAAAAATTTTACCTCATGATTTTATAAAACCAATTGTGGATGAGAGATGTTAGAAAAATATAATTTTGCTATGGCTTTAATGAAGTTGTTTAAACTTATTTTTTATTAACAATTGCGAGAGATTTGGCTCGTCCTTTTCTATATTTGGAAACTCGCCGATTTTCAATTTTGAGCTGATTTTGACTCTCGAAGAGGAAGCAACCTCTCGGTTGGTGCCGATGAGAGAGGCGAAAGCAGCCAAAAAGATCCGCAAGGGTTAATAAAAGAAGGTAAAAATAATTTCATATTAACATTCGTAAATAAGTTTAAACAACGACTTCAATAATAAAGAAATGGAAAACCAAAATACTGATTTTGTATCATCCGGAAAAGAGATAGGGGAGAAGAAAATTACGCCCTCTCTCGCCTCTGGACAAGAAAGCTTAAAGGAGAGTCGGCACGACAAGATGGTTGGAAATGTGTCGATGTTTATAGCCAAAACCTTCTCCGGTCTGAATGAGAACGCGCTCAAGTATCTTCTTCCGACATGGATGAACGCCTTCACAGGAGTGGTGTTGCGTCTTGGGTTCGGATCTCTTTTTTTCTGGGTTTTAGGTTGGGTGCGTCCAAACAAGACAGAAAAGGTGACAATGCGCGATAGGGGACTTCTCCTTCTTACTGGGATAATCGCGGTGTTCGGTTATATGTACACCTTGCTTATCGGGCTTACATATACCACACCGATCTCTTCATCAATTTTTATTGCCCTTCAGGCCACCGTTGTATATATCATTTGTCTGGTGCTCCGCACCGACAGGCTCTCCTGGGGACGACTTCTGGGTATCCTCCTCGGTATCGGAGGGGCGCTTATATGTATCTTGACTCAAAAAGAGAGTGAAGTAGCCAAAGATCCTTTCTTAGGCAATATGTTTTGTCTTGCCTCCACTTTTTTATTTAGTGCCTATCTGGTGATAGAGAAGAAATTTTTAAAACGACTTAGCAATGCCACTGTAAGTAAATACACATTCAGTGGAGGGCTTTTAGCCGGATTAGTGGTAGTTCTGATAACAGGGAAATGGTTTGCTCCGGTGATAAGTATGAACGTCTTCTCGGCTCCGTTCCTCGTGTTGGCTTTTGTGTTGCTTTTCCCCACATCGTTAAGTTATCTTCTCACCGATATAGGTCTTAAAAAATTACCTGCCACTGTCGTGGCCCTATATTCCAACTGGATTCTTATCGTGGCAGCCATCATGAGTTATATTCTCGGACAAGATAAATTCTCATGGTGGCAGATTGCTTCGGTAATACTTATTATTGGCAGTGTGTTTCTGGTAGAAAGCGCGGAAGCAAAAGATCACAAGTAGGGTAGTAAACAAGGAGATAAAAAAATAGAGAGGAGCAATCCTCTCTATTTTTTGCATCGTTATGATTAGTTTACAATAAGCTTGAATTTTTGTCCGGATCCATTGGCAGTCGTTACCTCAACCACGCAGACACCTTGTGGCACGCTTAAAGAAACTTCATAGGCATTGCGCACCATTTGGTTGGCTATCACCTTCCCGTCAAGGGTATAGATGTTGATTGAAGTGATTCGGTCGCCGTGGCTTGCGACGTGTAAGATGCCGTTTGCAGCATTAACAATTATATCGCTGTCATCTTGTGTATTCCCAATTGCTGAAGGCGCTTTAAAAGATACAAGAATGAAGCGTCCGGAGGTAGAACCCATCTCTACAGGAAGAGGGATGTCGTGGTCAAGCGTATATTCCTTACAGGCCACGAGATCGATTATTCTATAGTCTTCACGATCCACGCCATTGAATGAATCGAAGCTGAGGTATGCTTCTTCTTCCGGCTTTTTGATAATTGTAAGGGGAATTCGTTCATTTTCGGGAAGAAAATCGAATGCCTTTCCGTTATCCACCGAATAAATCGCCAGTGAGGGAGCCACCTCATTCTCGATTAGCGCCTCTGATATCATGGAGTGTGAACCTTCAGTCACTGTCATCGTCGCCGTGTTGCCATTGCCATTCAGATTGATTCTCAAGGCAGCCTGTTTTCCTGCCTCTGCGTTTGTCACCGGTCCCAGCATATCGGGAGTGATGCGTATGGAGAGCTGATCGGTTGGCTCTCCGATTGTGGTGACATATACGGCTTGCATCGGAGAAATAGAGGGGAACCGGTCAAGACCCAAGATTGATCCATTCTCATCTGCCGCTACTTTCCTGATGGTATTTCCATCGTAAAACATCACGGCGGAAATAAGGTCATCGTTTCCGGCAATGAATTCTCCCACATCAATCCGACTCATGAACGGGTTTCCAAAAAGGAAAACATTGGTGGGGCTTTGGGAAGATACTGTGAAATGAAGCTCCCCCTCATTTCCCGGGAAATCATAGAGTAGCCTGTCATTGTATCGAAATTCATTATAACGATCATCATCGGTCTTGATCTTGATCACGTCCATTGGGGAGATATCAGGATTAGACTCATAGATGAAACGCCCCACATTCTCACGTGACAGAGATTCTGACATATCGAGCATCTCGCGGTCGAAATCACTGAAATAATTATAGGAAGTATGTTCTTTAGGGAATCTGAATCGGAAGTCGATATTATCAGGTAACTCTCCGTTATCGACCCATAAGGAAAATCCCATTCCGGGGGAATAGGGAGTGGAGAGATGATTGAAGGCTGATGACCATTCGGTGGAAAGAGATTCGGATAGTTGCTCCCTTACGGTAGCGATATCCACCTCCTGTTTTCCTGCCCATAGACGTCCTTTTGCTGTCCGCGCCCATAGACGCTGATAAATGGTGGGATTGAACCGGTTCTGAGGGGAGGTTTCGGAGTTCAAGGGGGTGAAATAATCAGCGCTATGAATACCCGACATATCCCCCGGTATGAACATATCACCTGAATACATGCTCTGAAGAGGAGCGGAGAGAAGGTGATACCTGTTGGGAGAAAGCGCCAGCTCGGCCCAGACCCTGTTATAATTGAGTCGGGTCACCCTGTTAACTTCCGCTCCCGGCTCGAAGTGGATGAGATTGCAGCAATACTCATCCCCGTCGGTCACGGACCCGGAAAGATCGGGATAGACCGTGGCATTAGAAGGGATCACCACATTGGTGCAGCAATAGGGAGATCCATTGGTCCAGTTGTCCCATTTAGTCCAGTCGGAGGTGGTGGCGGTAGTGAGCCATTGGGTATTATCCGGGTGTACTTTATAAGAAGCAGATCGGATCGGGGCACCGTCTTGATTGTATATCACTACCTGATACACTCCGGCTTTACCGGTAGAGAATGGATACTTAAACACTCCCTTGCCTCCATTCTGAGTTTCTTTTATTTCTATTTTCATTGACTTTGTGTCCGTCTCTTCATCTTCCGTAAGAGGAGCATTGAAAGATATAGGATAGAACCCCGGGGAGCCTGTGGCAGTTACGTATATGTCATCTCCGACACATATCTCATTCACCTCAATCGATGTGATAAGATCAGAGCATGGCTGAGAATCGAGACAGTCGGGCATTCCATCGCCATCTGCATCTCCACGCACGAAAAGACCATATACACGGATATCGTTAAGCACGTTTACGGTGCCCACAAAAGTAAGTAATACTTCATCATACATATACTTGGGAGATATGATGATATATTTCTTATCGCCGAAACCGGCCACGTTGGCATCCACTACATTCCAGTCGTTGAAAATATCTCCTGTCTCTTCTCCGCGATAGAGAGTTTTTACTTGAATCACATCCGCCAGTTTCACTCCGGCAAGATAAGTGTTGTTGTCGGTCACAATCCCTAATTGGTGCCGATAATCGAGAGTGCGTCCCAGATTCACAGCGATAGTCACGCCACTCACACCTACCGTCTTGAAAATTGTGGTGTAAGATTCCATATCATCATCCACCATATTGTCGAGATCGTTGATCACCGTAGCCACACTCACTCCTTCTCCCATCACCATGCGATTAAAATCGAGAGTAGTATGTGTATCGGAAGTGGAAAGGACGGTGGTGCTGCATCCCATTATATCCGCACAATCCGAATCCTCATCCTCCCATTCCCAGAAAGCGTTATAGATGCGAAGCTCACCAAGTTTCACATCCGCCACACCTGAAACCCAGAGAATCATCTGATTGAACACCATCTCATCGCCATGTTCATCGATATTGGGAACCGAAATACTGAATCTTACCTTCAGCGCCTTATTGGCACCGCCGATATCAGCAGAAATGGTATTGTTCTCATCAATAAGATGGTCATATACCCTGACTTGTTTACCCTCGCTATCCGTTTTATACAGGCTGATATGATATAAGTCAAGCACGCTGAGATTCAATCCCTCGACAGCCGATTCCACAATGAAGCCGACACGCATATTGGGACTTGTTCTGTCAGCCGGAAAATCCCAGATATTCCCGGCTGTCCGACGTATGCCTATAATAGGAATATGGTTGGCAAGCTTGAGCCCACCCACATAAGAAGCATAAGAATTATCATCCTTGAGTATATTCTCCGGGTTCTTGATATCGTCAATTGTAATCAGAGATCCATCGACTCCCTCGGCATGAGCATCGACCACATAATCCTCAACCGGGTTGCCAGCCTCATCTATGGGATTGACCATCGGTCTCTGACATTCGGAAGTGGCGAATCCATCTGCTGTAAGAGTGACAAGATCAAAGCACCCGTCGGCAGCCTGCGCACGGAACACATATTCCTGTTCCACTCCGATCACATCGCCTTTTTCATCCTTGATATATATCGGCTCAATTCCTTTGGCATATCCATCGGGAGTGACGGTGGCGTGTCCACCTTCCGGCTGCCTCTCGATTGTCCATGTCACACTCACTGCGGGGTTGCTTCGAAGATGATATTCCTGATTTCCTATACAAATCGGGGTATCCATCGAAGGATTGATAGGGCAGTGGTGACGGATGTCGGCTTTCTCGCGGACGTAGGCATATTTAAGAAAAATTCCCCCCAGGTCCACACTTAGAACAGTGAGGAATCGAATCTCAGCACCGGAGAAAGGAACCTTGGCTATAATTGAAGTGCTTCCACCACCACCTTTTGCGACACTGAGACCGAGCACGCCGGCGCTTACGGTCTCCTCGGAGACCTTATTACCATTACGGTCGAACAAAACGATATTCAGGAAAGAACCTGCATCGAGCGACAATGCGCCTCCAAAATCATAGCAGAATCCAACCTCGGTCCCGGCATCAAATATCTCACGGTCGGGAATCTCCGGATCTTTCATCATGAATTTTCCTCCTCCCTGATAGCCTATTGCAAGAATCGGAGTAAGCGACATGTAATTATCAAGATCCTCATCAATAAATTTTTCCAGTTCCCTGTTCAATACCGGTATTGGGAGACCTAAAGCGAAAGGGTTCCATCCTTTCACATAGTCAAGATCGGCCCGGCGGTTGTCGTTATCTTCATTATATTTCTGAAAGGGTGTGGTTTTGCCATCGGTGGAGACGGCACCATTCTTCTTGTTCTTAGTTATTGTGAACATACGGCTCTTACCCACGAATCCATATTTTACGCGGATATTTTGTCCTGCTGACAGAGTCACACCACCAGAATAGTCGAGAGCGATCTCATCAAACACCCCGGGAGCATCGGCAGTGACACATACACAGGCATCTTCCGATCCCGGAACTTGAATTAATGAAAGGGTTACACCACTTCCATCCTGACCCTCTTTGGCCGGCACCACTTTCACAAGTTCGCCATCGCGATAAAAACCGATTGCCATTGCCTTCACCACATCAAGCGAAAGCACATTCACCCCGGAGGCAATAAGCACGAAGCCTGCCTCACAACCCTTTGCATAATAGCAACTGCGGTCGCGGATACTGAAGAGGGGATTTACCGTTACCCCGACATTTACAACACCATTGAATTCACAATAATCATCCAGATCATCATTAAGAAGGGCATTAAGGTTATCAGGCCAGCTACCCACCGACACACTGCTTGGCAGTTTATTGATAGCACATGATTCTCCAGTGAGCGCCCGACGGTTTGACAGGAAATGATATTCGAGCCAACCATCTTTGGGAAGATAAGAGCCATTGTCGGTTTTGCCGTCAAGATCGATACGGTCCTCATTGTCGAAATATATGGGGCGATGTTTCAGACTAATCTCATCCCTCACCATAGGATTGTCGAAAAGATCCTCTTCGGCAGCTTGAATTGCGAGAGGTGAGAATGGAGAGAGGAGAAGCACAATCAGAAATATATATTTTAAGAAAGAATTCTTCATTGTGTCAATTAAATTGATTGGTTAATTTAGGTATGGAACAGTATATGACTTGTCTTCCATAAATGCATCCAGATCTTTTATTTTTATTACGTATTTATGGTTTCTTCTAAGATAGAATTCTCCATCTATTACATCCGGAGAGACGATACCTGTTCCATTGATAGCATTGTCCCAATCACGGTCATCACATTTGAAATGGGAATTACGATATTCATGTGTATCTACAGAATAGGGATGATGGGTTCTTAGAACAAGTCTGGTTTTCCCGGGGAGGAGATAAGCCACAAGTCTTTGTTCTTTTCCATCTTTACATTCAGATTCCGAAAGAGATTGGTATCCAACGGCAGTGAAAACTCCATTTTTTGTAGTATTGACTATGCCGGTTTTCATTGATGATGACCCGGGAAGAAAATCGTCATAACTGTTTAATCCTACTTCTGTTGAAACCTTGTCAGCTAATAGGCTGATCCAGTTCACGTAATGTCCCTGATGAGGAGTTGGATTCTCAATACGAATTTCCACTTTAGCCATACATCTGAACAATACTCCGGAAATGGGAAGATCTTTTACTTCTTCTCCTTTTATATTTTTTTCAGAGAATTTGATTAAATCGCTCTTATTTCCTTCCATTAAGGTATAGCAACTTCCGTAGAATAATTGTGGAACATCAACTGCATGATTATTTAAAAGGAAATTACGATACGTTCCTATTATATCATTTATTCCACCTATTGAACTACCTCCGAAGAAATCACGCCAAGGGAGAGTATTGGGATTGAAAGGTTCTTCATTAAATCTCATCTTGGCTTTAAAATCCTCAAAATATCCATATTGTCCATAGTCAATTGAGAATTTGTTGTTATCGCCATCTTTCATGTCAAAAAGGATTTTCCCATTTATATCGCGATAGGCGGTTTTGGTTTCAGAACCATAAGCAAGAGCGATGACGCGATATTCGTAGCCATAAACTTTTTTGATCTTTCCTTTGAAAACTTTATGGTTAGACTTGTCATGGAAGTCAGACTCACCGAAATGATCATCTAACACACCTTCTCCTGTTTCTTCAAAAAGGGTGGTATCGTTGCTTATGTCGTGGACAAAGCGTGACTCTCCTTCGACTTTGCGACGAAAAACTATAACTTTTACTGTATTAATTTGAGATATTTCTTCCAACCCGTCATCAGAGGAGCTGATATCGGAGGGATCAATCGGATTTAAAGATCCACCGGTTCCGGGAGGAGCGGTACGGGAATCATCTTCAATTATCCATCCAGCTCCAACAGTTAGGTTCAAAGGGACCTCAACGGTTTCCATAAGATTTTCTTCAGACGGCTGATCGATCGGAGTATCAGAGAGAGCTCCGTCATCACACGATGACATCAGAATTAAAAAGCTTAACACAAATGTGAAGGAACACCTAAGCCAAAGGTTATCTTCAGAATATTTTGTATATTTCATGGACGTTATAAACATTAGGATATTTAAAATTCGAATTCGTGAGAAGCTTCAAAAGCAGGACAAACTTCTATTTGCACATCCACTTCTTGAGTAGGCGAAAAAATTTTGTCGAATTTACCAGAGATATTCACTTTTACATTAGCCACGGAGTAGAATTCGTCTCTTTGTTGGTCATATATGAATATATCCGATCCAAATTTTCTAACTCCTGATTGATAGATAGACGCATCTTCTCCCGAGAGAAAATAATTCTGAGACGGACGAATATCAAAATCCTGGAATTGCAGTGGTAGTGCTTCTCCGTTTTCATCAGTAAGAGTGCCGGGCTTATAATGGACTCTAATCATTATTCTCCTACCTATTTCACTTGGTAACATAAAGGTAGATAAGGTCGCGGAATAGGTATGTTTATTCGGATCATCATCAGTAGAATATTTATCCTTCACCCAATTGAATTGGCTGGTAGATGCTACCATGATTTCATTAATTTCTTCCCCGGATCCTTCATTATTATTGGAGTTGGAATAGATATGCTGGTCATTATTCTTTGATGCTGAGGCTGCAGTAATTGGATAATATTCCCCATGATCGCCCCATAAAGTTATAGACATTGGAAGATTGGATATATACATTTCAAGATGATCCACATTGTTGATATCCACATCTGTGACTGTTATATTGAACTGGCTAACAATTCGGTATAATTTCCCGAAAATGGATCCTTCAGGAGGATTGTTTTGAGTTACCTGATTCTCATTTTTACCTCGTAATATAGACATTTTATTATAATGGAACACACTGTCTTTCCCGGTTTCAGATGTTTTGAGGTAGAGATGTCCGAAATATAGTTCAGGGGTAAACTTAGGTGACTTGAGGGTTATACCGAGATTTTGGAAATTGGAGATCGTGGTAAATTCAAAATTGTCTTTATCCTGAGATGTATAAGCACAAGCAGAAAATATATAGCCGACACGTACTTTACTGTCTCTTGTAGGGGTGAATAGTCTCGTAGCTACTTTATCGTTGAAGTTTTCTCCCCCGAATCTGAGCACATCAATTTCGTCAAGTCTTGATAATTCTGTAATTTGATCTAATGTTGGAGTATTCCCGCTTTTAGAGCTTTTACCTTTATACTCCCATATCTGCAGTCGGTCGGCATTGCATTGTCCCGGTTGGGAAGGTTCTGCGCGTGAAGTTAAGGGGAGGCCGGTGGGCTTCCCTCCGACAATCTGAATCAGTTTGTTGTCAGGATGGTCTTGTGGATTCAGGGCATCGGGAAGATTATCAGATGCACATGAACAAAGGAGACTCACGAAAAACATGAATCCACTAAGGATTGATATGAAATTAAATCGGGTCATAATCGTCGAAATTCAAGCTGGTTTCACATTTCAATATCCACTATTGCTTGCCATGCTCCTACCACGGTGATTTCCAACTTGTGGTTTCTCAGGGCTTCCTCAAGATCCACAGGATTGTCGGTGCCATCCTCCTTGTTGAGATTGCCAAGACAATAGAGATGGTTTGCCATTATGTCGTATAAATTGTGGTCGGTCACTTCTATTTCTTCGTCAGGGTGCATGGAAGTGGTTCGAGCCATCCGGATAGGGAGGAGTCGCAAGGGATAATTACCATGATAGAAGCAAAGGGCAAGACTGCAAGGACCCGATTCTTCACTCGTCAGGGAAGTCTCCGGGATAGAATGAGAGGAGAGGGCGACCGGGAAAATGAAGCTTCCCGCCGGATCGGGTTTTAGATTGAAAATCTCCTTATTCAGGTCAGTCTTTTGGATGGAGGCATAGCGGATCAGTCCAAGCAAGGCATCAGGGAAATCGTGGAATTCGTCTGCCTTGGTGCGAGAGACAAGATTCAGGGAGGAATCGAATCCCATACCTACTATCGCCACTTCTGTCACTTCATATCGATTCCCTTTCTTTATGTCGGTTCCCCAGTCAAACAAAGATTCCACCTTTTCCGGAATATTCTCCACATAAAGGAATATCCCCGCAACTGCCCTGAATAGAGTGATTTCTGAAAGGAACGACCCATCTTGGTCGATATGTAATGTCTCCACCGCTCCTTTGGGATCATGCGCATAGCCGGAGAAGAATTCGGTTACGACGGCTTCCTCGGCAGTGTTTGTCATTATCGCCTGAGTCCATGATGTTTGTTCGGGAATCCAGTTAAGGACGCGCGACGATTGTTGTTCTGAGTCGTCATCGCGCCCAATAGCGAGAAACCGGTAGTAACCTTTGGGAAGCTTCATGGGGAGTGAAAGGGATTGGGTCTCGTTGAAATCAAAGCCGTTGTTGTTTTCAGGCTCGAAAGCATCCACATAAATATGGGGAACTTCTTCCGCATCGTTTTTCATCAGTTTGGATCCTGCATCATATAGGAGGAAAGATGAGTCATCATTACCGGATTCTGATCTAAATACGTATATCCTCACGTCGTTCACATCCTGCACGCAGTCGGTGGAGGTGAGGGTGCGAGGTGATCTTGTGGAGGTGGCATCATTGACAGTGATGTCGAAGGAGAGAGATACATTGAATAAACCAGTTGATTCATACTGAGGGAGTGGTTCTGTCGCCGAGCAAGCCGAGAGGAGGAGGATAATCACGGCTCCCAAAGTATAGGATTTAATTTTTGGGGAAATCATTTTAGCGTTAGGTAATAGAATTTGATAAGTATGGAATTCGCCTGAAGAATAAAGGGCGGAATTAGAGAGTCATGTCGTGACGCTGATCCCATCCCGGAGAAACATTAATCGTTATGATCTGCTCTTTTGAGAGATCTATCGGATCATCAGGCTTGAAAGGCTGGGGTGGGTCATCATCGGGATCTTCCCCGGAATCGGTATATTTTACTCCGAGGGAATAATAATGATTGGCTATGATGTCGAATCGCCGGTTGTCTTGCTTCGCGGCATTTTCGGAGGTATTATCATTCAAAATATGATCGGCACATACCACATCGTAAGTTTTCAGCACCTTTTCTCCGGTTTCCCCTCCATATAATACCACTTGCAATGTCGGGTTTTTAGAAGCATGGGCCGGGAGGAGGAAGCAACCGCCTAAAACGCTGTTGTTTATTTTTCTAACTCCTTTGGGAGCTTCTTCCAATCCTTCTGCTCTCCAGTCGTATGCCGGTATGGAATACCTGTTATGATCAGTATCTACCGATAGGGAGGAGAGGTCGAAAGATAAGAGTTCATAATTACCGGTTCCCATTTCCATAGCGTTGAACGGAGGAAGTAAACGAGCCCGGTAACCTTTTACAGAGGCAACCACCGCCAAACGTGTCACTCTTTCCATATCTCCTTCAGAAGTAGGAAGCTGGTAAGGTATGTTTTCAAAATAACCCAATAATCCTGCCGGGATCCGATTAAGAATAATGCTTCCTCCTTTCACCACTTTGGAGTCGGCATTTATCATGATTCCCTGCTTTATGCCGGCAAAGACCTCATCAACATTCTTCCCGGCATTTAGCACTATGTTCATCTCTTCGAGCGTGGAGAGCCCCGGGGTGATCTGTGGGGTCCATACTCCATCGACGTCATTCTCGAGATGATAAGTCTCGTTGGGCAATACAGTGCCATCCTTAATATCGGATTCGAATCCCACAGCAAGAAATGAATATGTCCCTTCCTCAAGATCGGCCGTGAAGGTCACGCTATGTGTTTCTGTGGAATTAGGATAGGAGTTTATGAATTCAGCTACAGGTACTGAAGTAACGTATGTGGCTGCTAAATCAGATCCTTTGAATACATAGACCTTCATATCGTTCACTTGTTGGCGTGGGGTGCGGCTCCAGATCTGACGCCCTGAACGAGTATCATCCTCGGTATGGATTCGTAGATTAAATGAAATGGTCACAGCATGGGAGGTAGTCTCCGGTTGCCGTATATCCTCTTCGGAAGAGCATGAAGATAATAATAAAGGTGTCAGATAACATGCCATGAAGAGACATCCCATCTTGAAGATGGTGTGTAGTTTAGTGGACGCAAATAATCGCATTTTGAGTTATCATGGAATGGCGAAAACAGAGGGATCGGCTTTTATGGATGCTAAATTATTAGTATCTGGATTAGTAAATTCTTCTGCTTAGGTCGTGGTATTAGCATATATGTAAGTTCTAAAGAATTAATCTCTTTAGACGGCGTAAAATTAGTATAAAAAAATAAGAAAATGAAATAAAAGGGAGAAAAAATGAAATATGACGAGTCAAAAAGATACTCAGGGTTAATAATCAAAGGATAAAAAATTTTTTTGATATTACGGTTATGTTTTGCTCTTTCATTCGTATCTATAGTGTAAGCAATGAAAAAAGACAGTTTGACATATTCATTTCTCGCACTTCGCGATAAGTTGCACAGAAGCGCCATGACATTCCTTAAGAATGATGAGGATGCCAAAGATGCCATGCAGGATACATTCTTCAATCTTTGGAGACATGGTGGAGTCGAGACAGAACCGGAGGCCCGGAACAAGCTGTTTGCAGTATTGAGGAATATCTGTATAGACCGCCTGCGCAAGCCTTCTTTGGTCGGAATAGACGATATCAACAAGGAAGGGTTGGAGGTCAATCCTGTATATTATGAAGATATGGATAAATATGAGTCATTGCTTACCGATGGGCTCACTGATATTCAAAGAGAGATATATTCACTTGTCATGCACGACGGGATGGAATATGAAGAGATTGCCGGAAAGCTGAAGATGTCGGTGGAGGCTGTCAGGATGAATATGAGCCGGTCAAGGAAAAAGATACGTGATAACTATAAACAACTTGAAAAATGAAAGAGCGAGACGATAAACTGGCATTGCAGGAGACCGAGCAGCTTTGTCGACTATATATGGATTGCAAACTTTCTGTATTTGAGGAGACAGAGCTCAGATATATCCTCACTCAGGTTGATTATCATTCTCCGTTGATTGATGAGGCTCGTCAGATCATGGAAGTGGAGGTAGATATTTCAGATAAACCTAATAAGATTGATAAATATAAGAAACGTACGTTCCGTAAATGGCTTCTTCCCGTTAGTGTCGCCGCTTCAGTAGCTGTGATATTCAGCATAGGCGTGACGCTATTTCCAAATTCCACAAACGGTTGGAATTCGGATGAGCCATATTATATGGCTTATTCCAACGGACATCGGCTGAATGATGGAGATGCCAGATTAAAAATTGAGGACGAGAAGAAATCAGTTGATGAATTCATTAAGGAAATGTCTGAGCTTGAAGCCGAGGAGAAACAGATGATGGACAATTTTTTTAACCTCTAATATTTGTGAAAAATGAAAAGAATCCTGATCATATTATCATTTACAATTGTGGCTCTCATTGCAAATGCAAAACCACCTCAAATATCGGTGGAACAGTTCTTTGACGGACGTTATAACAAAGAGAAAACCGTAAGCACTTTCTTTTCAAAAGATAACGGAGAATATTTTCGGATATTGAAGGTTAATAATAATCCTACGATAGTGAAAAAAATCTTCGAAACGCTTGGTAAGGATAGAGCAAAAGCCACAAGATTTTTCGAGCATACCGGAGAGGGAGGTAAATCAGTGATTGTGAAGATTACCAACAATGGAGAGACAATCGACGTAGGCTTTCAGCAAGACCCTTCCGGACGTAATGCCTCCCTTTTTATAAAAGGATTAGAGAAGGCTTTCAAATAATCAAACTTAACTCATAAATCTGATAAATATGAAAAAAATATTCATGCTGCTTTTCGAAGTGGCAGCCCTCCCTATGTGCCTATATGCCGAAGAGACAAACGATTCCATCCTTTCTAAATGGGAGAAGGAATTTGAACTCAACGAAGTTGTTGTCGTGGCAAACCGACCTGTATTTAAACAGGATCCCGACCGAATAGTATATATGACAAAAAACGATCCTTATGCCATGGGGCTCAACGGAGTGCAGATCCTCGACCGTATTCCACGTGTCTCCGTAACCAACGACCTGGTTAGCGTAGCCGGTAAATCCGCAGTAAAATATATCATTGACGGACACTTGCTGGAAATGCCCGATGAGGCCATTTCCCTTCGATTGAAAAATCTACAGTCATCGGGGATAGAAAAAATCGAGCTTCTCACCACACCTCCCGCTAAATATGCAGCAGCTACAAATGTGGCCTATATCAGTATTACAACCCGAAACGAGTCGCTTGGATCAAGAGGAAACCTATGGGGGAATGGAACGCTGCGTGAGGATTTCAGCTATCTGTTGGGAGGAAATATAAGCCATACCACCCGAAAAGTAGAATTATCTGTTGATGCAAGCTGGCAGGATATAAATGGGATAAACGACCTTTACAGGACGTATTCATTCTCCGATTATATCCGTACTTCCGACCGCACAAACCGGTTCAGAAACCGCACTTTGGGTGCTAACGGACTCTTCAAGTATAAATTTAACAATCGACTCAGTGCAGGTTCTATTGTGAATTTCAGCATGATGCGTCTTAAAAGCAGTATCCTTGATGAGACAGTTGACAACGGGATTTTCTCTTTCTCAGAGAATGAATCTCCGTCACGTCCGAACAATGCGATAACTCTGACAGCCTTCGGTGATTGGGCTTTAGACAGTAAGGGGAAGATGTTGAGCATGACATATAACTTCTTTAACCGTCATACCCATTCGTTCTCAGATGTAACTACTTGGGAGGATGAAAACAGCGGTTCCAGACTCATTGATGAAGGGTCCAATAAATATAGAATACACTCCGTGAAGCTGGATGCAGCGTTACCTTTTTCTTCATTTAGAATGGATGCCGGAATTTCTTATACCGGGGTTAGCAACCATACTGATTTGCATATCAATGACTTCATTGCAGGGGAGTGGGTAAATAACACACTCCAGAGCAACACTTTTCATTATGATGAGAGAACCGCTGCTGCGTATGTCAGCGCAGAGAAAAATTTCTCGAACAGTTTCTTTGGCAAACTCGGACTGAGATATGAACACACCGATGTCAAGGGTGTTCAACTTATTGGAAATTTGAGTAATAATAAGAGGTATGGGTATCTATTTCCATCTTTAAATCTCAGCTGGAACAAACCTGATGTCGGGCGGGTCACAATGTCTTATTCTATGGGAATCACGCGCCCTAACTTCAACGATCTCAATCCTTTCAGATATTATACCACTGTAAGTGATTATTTCTCCGGTAATCCCGATCTTGATCCGAGCATATCGCATAATGCGGAGATAAACTATAGTTTCAAGGGTCTTTATGCAGTATTGTACAATTCTTATAATCACAATGCCATAGGAAATATTACACGTTTTAATCCTGACGGTAGCCAATACACTCTTCCGGAAAACTGTATGAATACCAACAAAACAGGTATTTATGTATCATACAATCGTTCCCTATTCTCATGGTGGAATATGAAAATCGGTGGGGAGGTGTTCTATTCACTGGCAGAATCTAAAATCTCTGATTTCAAAGAGGGGAATGATCATGGCTGGAGCGGAAAGCTTGAGCTTAATACATCGTGGATGCTCACCAGGCAGAAAACACTGATACTTAATCTGCGAGTCAGTCATTATTTCCCGTGGCGGGATAGGATGATACATTACTCTTCCATATCATTGATAGGTTGTGACCTACGTTATGCTTTGCTAAATAATAGGCTGAATCTCGCGCTTTCCGTAAATGATCCTTTTGGATGGAACATCACAAAGTCCAAGGAGTATTATAAGGATTATGTAGTAAATGCGCGGAATGATATTCATTCCCATGCTGTGACATTCAGGGTCTCATGGTCATTCGGAGGAAATAAAGTAAATAATGTCTATCGCGACAATAAGGAGAGAGAATCACGACGCACATATTAGTTTAAGTTCCAATGCAAGAAGAGGGCTCCTCGGCAGTGATGTCTGGAGCCCAATTTCTTTAGTCAATGGTGAATGTTGGATGAGAGCCAGTGATATACTAAATTTGGACTTTCTTGATAAATTGGCCAAGGGTTGTACTTTGATTTGCGTACTTCTTATATTTCGCCTTTTGCTTCCTTACCTCTTCCTTCAACACAGTTTTACCTTTGGCAGTGTTTGGATCGATTCCTTTTAGAGGAAGTGTGCAGAAAAAAAGTGATTCTGCCATAGCTCCGTATGCAGATACGAGATCTTCACGAGATTTCGAGGTGAGTTTCTCGTTACTTTTCTCATACTTGGCAATCACTTTCTTTAAGTTGTTGTTAAATTCATTTATCCCTTTTTCGCCTGCTAAATAAAATACAGGAAATTGTAATGCAAATTCGGAGATATATGAACAGAATTTGGTTGTTTCAGTCCCTGTTGACTTTTTTGAAGTGGTGCTGCTCTGGGCATGCATCTGCATGGAAGCCAGAAAGGCCACAAATACCACAATTAAGGTTGCTTTGATTGTTTTCATAAATTGTAATTTGTTGATATAATTGGTTATAAAAAATGATTAATAAGAGTCCCGTTGAAATCCTTAATAACTTTAAGATATTACTGATTTAAACCACTCAATCAATTAATTGAATTTCTCACAAAAATATAAAAAAAATTACTACTTAAAACTTATCGAACCAAATCGAACCAAATCGAATCGGAAAAAGAATATAGACTGCCGCTTGATGACATTTATATTATCATTGAGACGGTAATATAGAGCTGTGATAATAATAGTTGCATACTCAACCATTTTTTATTTTGTGTGTTATAATGATGTATGAAGAATGAAAAGGCACATATCGATTCACCGGCCTTAGGGTGCAAGATTGGAAGAGCATACCAGATATTGCTAAGTCATCTTGCTTCCGCGCTTAAGAAAGCCGGCCTGAATATCACCACGAGCGAGTATCTGGTGCTTCGGGCGGTATATTCCAAAGAAGGTATGCAGCAATGCGAGATTGCCGATATGGTAGGAAAGGATAAGGCTGCGATATGTCGCTGTGTAGCAGGACTTGTGAAAAAAGAGTTGCTCGCAGTTGAGGCTATCAGTCATAAATGTCTCAGAGTTTATCTTACCGAAAAATCACGGAAGATGGAAGCGGGAATAATGGAAGTAGCAACCCTACGGCACAAAGCGCTCGAAGATATCACCACTCCGGGAGAACTTCAAATATTTACTCATATACTTGATAACATTATAGCCACATGATAATCACACAGTCTTAAATAAAACAATTATACAATCTTAAATAAAGAAAGGAAAACACAATGATTACACTCACAATTTGGTCTGATTTTGCATGCCCGTATTGTTATATCGGGGAGACACGCCTTGAAAAGGCTATCGAAGAACTTGGTGTAAAGGATGATGTGCAGATAGATTATAGAGCTTTTGAGCTTGATCCTACAGCATCAAGGGAAGTGGTTTCTTCCACTCCCGATCGTTTTGCAAAGAAGTATCGTTTGTCGATCGAAGACGCAAAGGCGCAGATTGAACAGATCTCTTCGCTCGGACGTGAGCTTGGCATCGACTTTAATTATGCCACTACCCAATATTCCAATACCCGCGATGCTCACCGCCTGATGAAACTCGCTGAAGCAAAATACGATAGATCCACCGTGGCGCGTCTCAATGAACTGCTTTTTAAAGCCTATTTTGTAGAAAATCTGGTATTAGCCGATCATGCAGTCCTTCTCGCTAAGGCCATTGAAGCCGGGATGAAGGAAGAGGAGGTTAAGGAAGTGCTCGACTCTGATAAATATGATGATGAGGTGCGCTTCGATGAACGCGAGGCAATGATGCGTGGTGTGCATGGCGTGCCTTATATCGTTTTCAATGGTGATTTTGCCGTCCCCGGAGCCTTGACTCTCGATGGGTTTAAGTCCGCACTCGAACGCACCATGAAGAAAGTGAAAGATAGCCAGCCCGGGGAACGCGCTCACCAGTGTGGTCCCGACGGATGTGAACTTCTTTAACAAATTAAAGATAAGAGTTATGATACGCGAACTTCAGGTACAAGGTGTTTTCGCTGAAAACACCTATTTTTATATCGATGCCCATACTAAATCGGGCTTTCTGATTGATCCCGGGGCTCAGGCCGGGTTGATATATGATGTGATTAACCGTAACGGTTGGACTATTGAGAAAATTCTGCTCACCCATGGCCATTTCGACCACATGGGAGCTGCCGAACTGCTGCGCGAGAAATTAGTGGCTCCGATATATATATATTCTTCTGATGCACGCTATCTTACTGATCCATATCTGAATTTGAGTGCAAATTCGGGAAGTCCGATCACTGTGCCTCATTACGAAGAACTATACGATGGGGAGATAATACGGTTAAAAGCCAACTCGGGATTCTATCTGAAGGTGATCCATACTCCCGGACATACACCGGGATCCGTTACATTCTACGCACCGGAGGAGAACGCGGCATTTGTGGGTGACACACTTTATCAGCATGGACCTGGACTGACAAATTTCCCGGGAGGAAACCGCCGTGAATTGGAGGAATCAATAATACACAAAATTCTGACATTGCCCGACGACACTGTGCTTCTCTCAGGACACTCCTCTCCTATAACTGTGGCCCAGGAAAAACAGTTGTTACTATAATTCTTACAACTTGAAATGGAAAAAACAATTATATTCACTCCAATGGAGATGGGGAGCATTACGGCAAAAAACAGGATTATACGTAGTGCAACCAATGATCATCTCGGTAACATTGATGGTACGGTCAGTGACGCAGAGATTACAATGTATGACACCTTAGCTTCTAATAATATCGGCACAATCATCACCGGTCATATGAGCGTGGCTCCGGATCTGACACTGAGGGCAGACGAGGCGCAGCTGTCAATAGGTGATGATAGTTTTATTCCCGGACTCCGGCGCATTGCAACAAAGATTCATGAGTATGATTCGATTGCGCTGGCTCAGATTTCGCTTGCCGGTCCCAAGGGGTTAAACCCATTCGACTTCAATACATTGACTACAACAGAGATGGAGCAGATACGAGATTGGTTTATCGCTGCCGCCCGGCGTGCTGAAGAATCCGGATTTGATGGTGTTCAGGTGCATCTTGCGCATTGGTATCTGCTCCAGGCGGTGTTGAATGTAGATATAAATCACCGTACTGACAAGTATGGAGGAAGTGACGAAAATTGTCTGCGGTTGCCTTTGGAAATTGTAGAGGGGATTAGAAAGAGTTGTCACAAAGACTTTATCCTTACTGTAAAGATGAATGCCCATAACACTCTTTCCGGAGAGAACGACGGTGATCTTCTTGCCTATTATGCCACCGGGCTAACAGAGGCGGGAGCAGATCTTGTGGAATTAAGCGGTGCAGACTTCAGCCGAAAAGATAGAAAGGCAGAACTATACTATCTTGAGGAAGCCAGAAAGCTTAAAAATCGTCATCCAGAAATTAAGATGTCTCTTGTTGGTGGTATATTCAGTAAAGATACTATTGAAAAGGCATTGGAAGTGACCGAATTTGCATCTCTTTCCAGAACCTTGCTTACCCAACCGGACTTTATCACAAGGATGAAAAAGGGGGAGGAAAGCAAATCGAGGTGTATTCATTGCAACAAATGCTTTGAGATATTTGCCACCAAGTATGAGCGTTGTGTATTTGGTCCGGTAATTCCCAAACTTGAGGAGACCTTCGGAAAATAATTTATTAGCAGTAGATTATTATATTGACAGGAGGACGGGAGGATAAGAATATCTACTCCCGCGTCTCCTGTTCTCTTGTCTTTAATATTGAGATGATGATATCTCCTGTCTGGATTAATGGGAATTGTAGTGGCACGTAACTAATATTTTCTTGACGGGAGAACAGGAGAACAGACGATTCTGTGCATAAGATTCTGATGGGGGAACAGGAGCAACAGGAGATGTATAATAAGATGATAGTGAGGTTAACGCCATTCCTTATATAACTGAGAAGATCATTATGCGATTTGCATTATTCGATTCGCATTATGCGATTTGAATAATTCAAAATTAATAATTATATTTGTAGGCAAACAATGTGATTAATTATGGATAGACCGCATAATCCTTTTATATTGGGACATAGAATCAGCCGACCATATTTCTGCGACCGGATTGAGGAGCAGAGGAATCTTACATCTGCTGTCTTGAACGGTAGAAATGTGGTGATGATATCTCCACGCAGAATGGGGAAGACTTCTCTCATTTATATCTCACTCCATGAATCTAAGGAGATTGATAAAGATTATATCACATTTTTCTTAGACATCCTACAGACTAATTCTCTTAGCGAATTCACATATCTTCTCGGCAAGGCGGTTTTTGACAAGCTATCATCCAAAAGTATTTCAAAGGTAAAAGGTTTTTTAGCTGCACTTAAATCTCTGAAAGGTACATTTGGTTTTGATCCTCTCACAGGATCGCCTACGTTCGACCTCCAGTTGGGTGATATAAAAAATCCGGAATATACTCTTGAAGAAATTTTCAATTATATTGAAAAAAGTGAGAAAAATGTCATAATCATAGTTGACGAGTTTCAACAAATCACCAAATATCCCGAAAAGAATACAGAGGCTTTACTGCGGACAAATATGCAACGTCTCACAAGGTCCTCATTTGTATTTGCCTGTAGCGAGCGAACACTTCTTCAAGAGATGTTTATCTCTTCAGCAAGACCTTTCTATAATAGTGCTGATATAATGCATATTGGGCCAATAGAGGAAGATGTATATGTGGACTTCGCATCCAAACTTTTTGAAGAAAGGGGAAAAAGCATAGATGAAGAATCTGTCAGATGGGTTTTCCATCTCTTTGATGGAAACACCTTTTATATGCAGCGAACAATGAACGGTGCGTTTGCTGATACCGATGCAGGGGAAAGATGTAACCATGCTACACTGGTGCGATCTGTAAAAGCCATGATAGCCGCTAACGAAATAATTTATAGGGAAATTCTTTCAAATATATCTGTGGCACAGAAAGCAATACTATTGGCTATTGCGCAGGAACGAAATGCCGTTAACCCCATGAGCAGTAGATTTATAAAAAAATACTCCCTTACTTCTGCAAGTTCGGTTCAAAGTGGCTTGATTAAACTCATGAAAATGAGTCTTGTCTCTAAAACGGAAGGCATTTATAGTATAGCCGATCCTCTTCTAAGGATTTTTATTAATGAGCTATATTCCACTTCCGAATTGCCGGCATAATCTTTCTTATTCAACCGGTAAGTATGCTGCGGAGAAAATGAAATGTAAAACACAGATATATGAATATCGATATATTGCAGTGGAAGGTCGAATCCATGATTGAGTTATTGAAGGATCAGATAGAGCGGCTGGTTCCGGAGGATGGTGACTTCCCAATGATATATTCCGAGTTTAAGAATACGGATCCCGATTTTTGCCTCACAGATATCTTGCTCATGATTCGGCCGTTACCGGCACATCTGGAGAATCATGAACGGTATAGATGGTTGGAACTCTCAGGATATAAACTACCTGTGCCGTATAAATCAACCAGGATTATATTTCAAGGCACCACTAAGGAGGTGATAGAATTTTTGAATCGTAAGGAGGCGGTGGAAAAGATTCTGCAAGCTATTCCTGACCTTAATTATAATATGCTCGACGTCTAAATCATAAATACAATGAACTGCAAGCTTATAGGACAATTTGTGCAGCATCTGGAGGTGACTTTATCTCCGGGTGAAGAATTCTATGCGGAGAAGGGTTCTGTGATCTATCTTGAATCAGGGATAGAGAAAGAACTTAGTTTCAATGGTAATGGACTCGGTAGAATCCTGGGCGCGAAACTTTCAGGCGAATCGCTTTTTATTTTACGCCTGTATAATGTGTCGAATCAGCCTCGTAAACTCGGGTTGGGCAGCCGATTCGGCCTTCTTCCGATAAAGATACAGGGAGAGACGATGATTTGTCATCGTGGAGTATATGTAGGTTCCAACAACCGTGTCAATGTGACCACCAAGATTTCCATCTCCGGTCTTGTCGGAGGCATGGGATTGCTCTTGCAGAAAATACAGGGCCATTCCACTGTATTCCTCGATACCAAAGGGACCCCCATCACCTTCAATTTAGAGCCGGGGCAGACAATAGAGGTGGATGAGGATCATATTATAGCATTAGTGAATATCCCGGAGAGCCGGATACAATCCAATTGGTCGTTAGGCAATCTCCTCGGAGGCGAAGGCCTGAGCATGATGCGTGTGACAGGTCCCGGATCCGTCTATCTGTCTCCCGGAAAATTCATTTCCGGAATCGAGGAGTAATAATCCTTATGGAAAATGGGAATTGAATCATGCCAAATCCTCTTCAATGAAGGGGATGAAGAGGGCATTGAGCTGGTCGCTTTCGATAAGGAAACCGTCGTGTCCGTAGGGTGACGAGATCTGCGCATAGCGTCCGCGGGGGAGAGCAGCGGCAAGTTGCTGCATATCCTCGGGAGGGAACACTATATCAGTGGTCAGACCCACTACAAGTGTAGGTATGTCAAGACCTTTCAATACATTATCCACACCTCCCCGACCTCTGCCTACATCGTGGGTGTCGAAAGCATCCAGAATTGCCATATATGAATAGGCGTTATAACGGCGGCAGAGCTTATCGCCCTGATGTCGCTGATATGTCATGGCTCTTCTGAGGGCATCGGCAGGGATATCATCAGGGTCTTTCTGTGTGAGGTTATATCCTGAGGGTCCACGATATGAAATCAGTCCGATGGCTCTGGCCGCTGCCAGACCTTCCATTCCGGCATCCGGGCGAGGTTCACCATAAGTTTTGTCGGCCTTTATCGCCATGCGTTGGGTCTCATCAAGAGCAATTGTCCAGGGAGTGGCTTTGGCATCGGTGGCGCAAAGAATCATGCGTTCAAACCGTTCCGGTTGCATCACGGCCCATTCTATTGCCTGAAAACCTCCCACCGAACATCCCACTAACGCTTTCACCTTGTCAATCCCGAGGTGATCGGCAAGTAGGATATGCGCCTTCACCATATCGCGGATGGTGACATGAGGAAATTCAGAATAATAGGGTTTGCCGGTATCAGGATTCTCGTGAAGGGGGGAAGTGGTGCCGTATGGAGAGCCGAGGATATTGGCACAAATTATGAAATATTTCGACGGATCAAGGCAGGCTCCTTCCTCCACGGTGTGAGGAAACCAGTCGGCCACATCAGAATTCGCGGTCAGGGCGTGGCATACCCATATCACGTTGTCGCATGAGGGGGATAGCTCGCCGTAGGTGTGATAGGCTATTACGGGATTCTTGATGACACCTCCGATCTCCAGATCGAGGTTACCTTTATGATTATAAAATTTGGTCATGATTTTCGCTTGATAATGATTGAGATACCCACACAGACCACCAAAGCCCAAGGATAATAGAGATAGGGCCACGGAGCGGCCGGGGATATACCTGCCAACCCGGTGGCAAGAAGAGTCTGGGCACCGTATGGAATCAGACTCTGCACCACACATGAGCAGGTGTCGAGCAGCGAGGCGGTTTTCTTAGGAGTTATGTCGTATTGTTCCGAAATCTTTTTTGAGATAGATCCGACGGTGATTATTGCCACCGTGTTATTGGCGGTGCAAAGGTTGACCAGACTCACAAGAAGTGCTATGCATGCCTGGCCACCGCGTTTGCCATGTATGTGGGCTGTGAGGCGTTGGAGAATATAATCAATTCCTCCCATTTTCTTGATAAGGCCGAGCATACCCGCAGCCATGAGGGTTATTATTATTAGATTGCCCATCGAATCAATGCCTTCTCCCATCATCTTGCATGATTCAAGGAGTGAGACATCGCGGAAAAGACCGAAAATAAGTGCGGTAATGATACCTAACATAAGGACCACAGTCACGTTAAGACCGCAAAGGGCAGAGGCTATGATCACGAGATAAGGGATTACCAGCCACCAGTGAGCATCCGACTGTGGAGTTGACAGGTTGGCCTCATGGCCTATCATTATATAAAGCACCAGAGCTATTATTGCAGCCGGAAGCACTATGATGAAATTGGCCTTGAATTTATCAGCCATGCTGCACCCTTGAGTGCGTGTGGCGGCTATGGTGGTATCGGAGATAAAAGATAGATTGTCACCAAAAAACGCTCCTCCTAAGGCAGTGGCTACATATAGAGGGATGTTTCCTCCTCCTACATCGGCCAACTCGACAATCAGAGGCACAAGTGCAACTACCGTTCCTACCGATGTCCCGATGGAGAGTGAAATAAAGCAGGCCGCTACAAATATAGCCGGCAGCAGGAATGACGAGGGGAATGCACGGAGTGTGAGCGACACCGTGGCATCAATCGCCCCGATTCCCTTTGCCAGGGATGCGAATGCGCCTGCCAGCACAAAAATCCACACCATATAGAGGATGTTGGAATGAGCGGCAGCCGAAGAGAACACCTCGATTCTCTTCGAGAGAGTCTCTTCCCGATAGATAAGTATTCCCCATACGGAGGCGGCAAGGAGAGCCACCGTGATAGGCATCACATAGAAATCGCCGATTATAAGGGAGACAGCGACGTATAATACAAGGAAAACCACTGCCGGAGAGAGAGCCAGCAGACCTTTTTTATTACTGATCATCTTTTAACCTTAAAAATTTACCTGTCCGGTTGTGAGGACTTCCTCAGATCGTTCTGCCCGGATACGCCTTCAAAGCCTCGGCAAGAACCTTCATGGCTTTCTCAAGGTCTTCTCGACAAAGCACATAAGCAAGTCTCACCTCATCACGCCCGATACCGGGAGTGGTGTAGAATCCGGAAGCCGGTGCCATGAAGATGGTTTGACCCTCATATTCAAACTCCTTAAGACACCACTGGCAGAATTTATCGGCATCATCCACCGGAAGCTTGGCTACCGTATAAAAGGCTCCCATAGGAATAGGAGAATAGCATCCGGGAATTTTGTTCAGACTGTCGATCATGAATTTCCGTCGCTCCACATATTCATTATAGGTTGCGAGCATATATCCGGCATCTGCATCAATCGAGGCCTCAGCCACAATCTGACCTAACAGTGGAGGGCTGAGACGGGCCTGGCAGAACTTCATCACATTCTTCTTAAGCTTCTCATGCTTGGTGATTAGAGCTCCGATGCGTATCCCACATTCATTATATCGTTTTGATACAGAATCAATGAGCACCACATTTTCCTCGATACCCGGCAGATGGAATGCAGAGATATAGGGTGCGCCGGTATAGCAGAATTCACGATACACTTCATCAGAGAAAAGGAAAATATCATGTTTCTTCACCAGATCGCGGATCTGAAGCATCTCCTTCATGGTGTAGAGATATCCTGTGGGGTTGTTGGGATTGCAGATGAGTATTCCCTTTGTGCGGGGAGTGATTAGTTTTTCAAACTCCTCAACCGGCGGCAGTTCGAAACCGTTTTCAATTGAAGATGGAACAGTTACAATCTTGGCGCCGGCAGAGATGGCAAATGCCATATAGTTGGCGTAGGCCGGCTCGGGAACAATAATTTCGTCTCCCGGATCGAGGCAGGCCATAAAAGCGAAGAGCACGGCTTCGGATCCTCCGCAGGTAACTATGATGTCGTCAACATTGACATCGATATTGAAGCGGTGATAATACTCGCAAAGCTTTTTGCGAAGTGAGAGTAACCCTTCGGAAGGAGAGTATTCGAGCACATTCCGGTCGATTTTTTTCAGAGCCTCAAGAGCTTCGGGGGGAGTAGGCACATCCGGCTGGCCGATATTGAGACGATACACTTTAAGACCACGCTTCACAGCTTCGTTAGCAAGCGGAACAAGGCGACGTATCGGGGAGGCTGGCATCTCTTCGCCTCTATGGGAAATTTCGGGCATATATTATCGAGTTATGAGTTTAAACAACGTTTTTCCAAATAAATTTTTTTCACTCGGGAATCTCATTTCTTGAGTTTCCCCAAAATATAGGATGAAGCATCTGCGAGTTCCGGTATGCGAAATACGCGGGCCATAGCCACATACGACAGAGCTCCTACAGCAATCATCAATATCAGGGAGAGAAGAGCAGGAATCGGAATCCAGAGACAAAGGAGCACCAGTGCCGCCATTGCAAGCGAGATTCCCATTGATGGTAAAATATCGGAGATCATTTTCAGGGGAGGATAGCCGGTGATTCCGGAGGCGATACGCAACACAATGATCCATGTTATGGCCGACGCCGCGAATTGGCCCCACACAATTAACGTAAGATTTCCGCTCCACATTGTGGAAAGGATCGCAACAAAAATCAATACATCCTTCACCACCTCGACCATAAACAGTTTCTTGGCCGCTCCAATGGAGAGAATAAAATTGTTATATAGCGAAATCAATACGATGAAAATCCCCCGGAGTGTGAGAATCTGAAAGATAGGTATGGCCGCATCCCATTTGTGTCCGAAAAGAGTATGGAAGAGTGGTGCTCCTATAGCAGCCAATCCTAACATTACAGGAAATAACAGGAAGGCAGTGAAACGGTTCACTCTGGTGAGGTATCGGCGGAATGTCTCAGGCTGATCCTGCACGTTGGAGAGAAGAGGCACAAATGTGGCTGTAAGAATCTGCGATACCGAAGCGCTCGACATCTTGCTCCATTTATCAGCCTGGGTATAAATACCGAGCAAGGTGAAGTTGAGAGCTCCTATCACGAAAGTATAGATCTGGAGGCAGATTGTGTTGAGCATGGAGGAAGAGAATACGCTTAGTCCGACCCGATAAATCTGCTTGAGCGAATCAAGAGCGAATCCGGACCTCGGCCACCAATGCCCGGTGATCCATAACCATGCCGTTTTCACCACTGCCAAGGCCACATATTGCCACACCAGAGCCCATACTCCCCATCCGGCGACGGCCATCCATACTCCCACAATTCCCGATAGCACAAGTCCCAAGGAATTAGCCACAGCCAATTGCTTGACATCCATACGCTTCATCAGTCGGTTGGTCTGGACTATCGAAAGGGCATTGATCACAAAGGTGAGAAAGAGCACTCTCGAGAGAGGAATAAGAATCACCTCTCCATGGAATATGCGGGCGATCAGCGGAGCAGCGAAAAAGAGTATGATATAAATCGCGCACGAGACAACGAGGTTGAACCAGAAAACGGTGGAATAATCTCTCTCCGTAGGGTCTTTTTTCTGAAGAAGGGCCGTACCGAAGCCGGAATCCACAAAGAGATTTGCGAATGCCTGAAATCCGAGGAGGAGTCCCACCAGACCGAAATCCTTTTCCGATAAAAGATTGGCCAGGACGATCCCCACCACAGCATACAGCAGTTGGGTGGAGACACGGTCGATAGTGTTCCACTTTATGCTTCGTGCTGTCTTTAATTTGAGATCAGACATCAGACTCAGACTAATTTATTCTGTCAAAACCACAGTATCTTCTCTATCCTCCTCTGTGAGGGGAAAGAGCTTACCACCACCTAACTTTTTGATTGCCGGGGAACCCTTGTAATATATCTTTGTGGATCCGATGCCGCGCACATCCAGTTTGTCGATAGGCCAGCAGCCTATGTTGCCGCTCCCCATAATCTTGCAATTCACCACATTGGCCTTCATCATGTCCGCATTGATCGACCCGGTTCCCACCATTTTATACAAGGCTTTGTCACACGATCCCGACAGATAGATCACACCATTGCCTGTGACCAGGTTTCCTTCTAACTCGGTAGTTTTTATATTTTCTGCCATAATAGATCCGTTTCCCATCAGTTTTGCACAGAAATGAGGAACCGACGCATTAGACAATATGGTAACCCTCTTTGTGGAATTACTCGATATAGATGTGAGGTAATCGGAATATACATGGAGCACTGGAAGAGTGTCAGTGTCAATATCGTCAACTCCAACCTGGATCTTCAACCATCCTTTAGTATTGGTGAAGATCATTTTCGGGGCAATGTCGTCGGTCGCTTCATAGACCACATACCCTGTGGAATCCGGATGGCAATGATACACCACCTCAAGATTATCAACCACGGAAAGACGGTCAAACTGCCCTACGCTCATGCGGTAGGTATTCTTCTGGGCAGAAGCAGAAAGACTGATCAGAATGGCAAAAAATAATAATAATTTTTTCATATTGTGAGTATTATGAAATCAGTTCAGGTTCTCAGGATGCTCCGGGATCATCAGGAACTTTTCCATCGTGAAATCGAGGAGGTCGAGAAGCTCCTGATGTGTCTCGGCTCTCAGCAGCTTGATTCTTGTTTCCCGGAAGTTAGGGATGCCTTTGAAGAGAGGAGTGGCTGCAAGATGTCGGCGGATATGGAGAATGCCCCTGTATTCATCGATACGGTCGATGCTCTCGCTGATCTGGCGTTTGAGAATCAGCATCTTCTCCACGGGGGAAAGAGGAGAATATTTTCCGGTGGTAAGATATTCTGTCACCTCTTTGAATATCCACGGAGCTCCGATTGCACCGCGTCCGATCATAACGGCATCTACACCAAATGAGTCGAAGGCACTTTTAGCCTCCTCCGGGGAAGTGATGTCGCCGTTTCCGATGATAGGAATCTCTATCCGGGGATCTTTTTTGAGCGCACCGATAAGCGTCCAGTCGGCCTTCCCGGTGTACATCTGAGATCGCGTGCGACCATGCACGGTGAGAGCCTTTATTCCGCAATCCTGAAGGCGTGGAGCCAGATCGGTGATGATTTTGTTCTCGCAATCCCAACCGAGTCTTGTCTTTACGGTGACTGGAATATCCACAGCATCCACCACGGCCTTTGTGATCTGCAGCATCTTGGGAATATCTTTGAGCATACCGGCTCCGGCACCCTTGCCGGCAACTTTCTTCACCGGACAGCCGAAATTGATGTCGAGGATATTCGGCTGCGCTTTCTCCACAATGCGTGCAGCCTGCACCATAGCCTCCGGATCGCGGCCATATATCTGGATGGCCACCGGACGTTCCTCATTATTGATATGCAGTTTTCGCACGGTGCTGCTGATATCGCGGATCAGGGCTTCTGCCGAAACGAATTCTGTATATACCATCGCCGCTCCCATCTCCCGACAAATCAGTCGGAAAGAAGGGTCGGTGACATCTTCCATAGGAGCGAGCGATACTGGATGTGATCCTAAATCGAGGTCTGCGATTTTCATCTTTATGATTGCGGGATAGAGGTGATTATTTCAGTGTGAGACGGCAGAGTCCTTTTTCAAGAATCAAAGCTGCTATATCAGTGAATTCCTGCACGGTTATCTGACGAATCATCTCGGTGGCGGTGTCGATATCGTGAATCTCATCATAAAAAAGTAGACTTTTTGCTAAGGCCATGGCTCTGCTCTCACGATTGTCGAAACCTACAATCATCTGTCCGAGATATTGGTCACGTATCTTTGAAAAGGTTTGTTTGGAGAGAGATGTCTGTGCCACGCGATCAATCTCCTTTTTAATTATGTAGGAACATTTTTCCACGCTTGCCGGGTCTGTGCCGAAGAAAACGGAGATAGTGCCGGTGTCGGAGAGGAGTGAGACATTGCTTTCCACTGTATAAACGAGTCCGCGACGCTCGCGCATCTCCATGTTCAGACGCGAATTCATACAAGGACCTCCAAGATAGTTGTTAAATAGGAATAGTGCGTGCCTGCGTGGGTCTGTGCGTCCGAAAAGTCGGGTGCCTACGATGGTGTTGGCCTGATAGGCATCTCTGTCGCGTGTCGTCTCGAAATGGTCAAGTGCAGGGAGTGAAACCTTTTGTCGCGGTTCATCAGGAAAAGAGAGGTCGCCGAGATATTTCTCCACAAGGCGGATATTTTTCTCAGGGTCTCCCGGATCGCAGCAATATACCACCATATTCCGGGGGGTATAAAGACGGTCGAGAAAGCCACGGGCGTCCTCACCGGTGAGACGGCGAACGCTATCGGGGGTGCCCAAAATGTTGTGGGAGAGGGGAGTTCCTTTGTATATCAGCTCCTCAAATTCATCATATACGGATTCAGAAGGGGAATCCTTATAGCTGTTTATCTCCTCGATAATAACCTCGCGTTCCTTCTCAATCTCCTTTATGGGAAAGATTGAATTTTTCACCAGGTCGGCAATCAGATCAAGCGATCGGGCCACATATCCGGCTGGAGCGTTGGTGTAGATCATAGTTTCTTCCTTGGTGGTATATGCGTTGAGCTCGCCACCGATTTGCTCCATGCGGCAGGATATGTGATTACTTTTACGATTGCGTGTCCCCTTGAATAGAGTGTGTTCCACGAAATGAGCGAGGCCTTCGTGATCAGAATCCTCATTTCGGGATCCGGCACGAACCAACATTCCGATATATGATACTTGTCCCGGAAAACATGCGGCCACCACGCGGAGACCATTGGGGAGGGTGGCGATATGATAATTCTTTTCTTGCGTCATTTCAAACTGCAAAATTAATCAATTTCCTCGTTATACGGAAGTAAACGATAAAAAAAGGATGTGTCAAAATTAATTTGACACATCCTTCAATGTGATATGGTAAGTCAGGTTGTAGGATCAATCATCGTCGTCATCATCACTACTGAATCCCCAGCTATCCACAGCCTCTTTTACCTTTGAGGCGGCAGCCGAGGCTTTGGAGGGATCCACTTTATAGGAAGATAGTGATGATGCAAGTTTCTGCTGTATTTTTGCGAGTTTGGAACTCTGGGCCGCTGTCAGAGATCCCTTGGCGTTTTGCAGGCGTGAGGCAAGACTTTGTGCATCCTCTAAGTATTCTGTATATTCCGAAATGGCCGACACATCACCCTTGGCAGCTTTCTTCGCCAAAGCAACAACTTTGTTGGTGTATTCTTCATATTCTTTAAGGATATCGTCCCAATCCTCATTGTCAACTGAAGATGATGCCGATTGCTCGCTTGACGAACTTGACTCATCATCTGAGGAGGAATATGAGTTGTCGTAGGAGGAAGTCGAAGATTCATCCGTTGATTCTCCATAAGAATCATCATAAGAATCACTCGAACCAAGGGAATATTCTACGGAGGAGTCGGTGTTATCATCTTTTTTAGTTTCCTTGTTGCCACATGATGCCATCATTACCAAAGCTGCGGCGGCAAAAATGAATAAAGGTTTCTTCATGTCGTAAAATATTTGGTTAAACAATTATTTTAGATGATCAGAGATATCAGCGAAAAAGTCATGATCCAGAGCCTTTGAAATGGAATAGAGAAGATGAATATCTATGTTATTCTTCTTAAAAATTCGATAGATGTTACCTCTCTCGCAATTTATTTGATCGGCAAACCATTTCACTGAATGGTGTTTAGGCTGGTTGTCAAAGGTATCTTTAATCAAATTTCCTATATGCAGCATAATATGTCGCTTTAACAGTTTCAACTGCAAATTTAATAAGGTGTTTCCTGACAATCAAGTCCATATCAGTCCTTTTCATCCTGAGTCTCTTTTTCTCTTAATTTCTCTATTTTTTGTGCCTGGAAATACTGCGAGAGATCAGCGAAAAAGTCATGGTCGAGAATTTTAGATATGTTGAAGAGCTGCTGGGCATCGATGCTTCTTTTATTAAAGATTTTATAAATATTGGCTCTCTGACAATTGAGTTTATTGGCAAACCAGACAATATTATGGGATTTGGGCTGTCGGTCGAATACTCGTTTTATCATTTTGCCAATATGCTGCATCTGCTGTTTCTTCTCAAATTGTGTGCAAAATTAAGATATGGTATTGATAATCCCAAGAAAGGATGTATCCAATATAGATAGTGTATGTATCTATTTTGGATACATTATGAGGCGGATAAAGTGAGTTAAAAGTTATAATTTTGCATAAAAGCACAATGATGGGAATGGATAAGAAGGAATTCATCGAGCAGCTCATCTTGTTCAGAGCCCTCACGGGAGAAGACTGGACCGACCTGCGCTATAATCTGGAACGGCTTCACGACTTGACCTTATAGAGGTCTCTCCGGCAGTAGTTACGGGATTCCATATTATCTGGTTCTGTATCGCGGCATTCCTGCTTCTCAACCTTGTTACCGGCGCGGTGATCAACAACTATCAGGTCACGATCGAGGAGGAAGAAAGAAAGAGAAGTATGAAGATGATGGAATAGAGATCGAAAACAGTGAATACAAAAATGTGGCGGGTCATCACGACTCGCCACATTCATTGTTTTCCATAATACTTTACTAAACTAACCTAACATCATGAAACGAATTTCTTATTTCTGATATTAAAACGTGAGAAATTCGGAAATAGTTTATGGAAATTCCTTAATAAGTATTAATTTTGTAAAAAATATCAGACGAGGTTGATTGATCAGCTTCAATATTCTGTGCTATAAAATGGCAAGTAAAATTTTAAATCACTAACTTTAATACTAATATGGCATCAATGAAAGAGGCTTGCTCGAAGTTTGTATATGGCAAGCCATTCGATTTCTTCATTACCATCGTAATCATCGTCAATTCCCTTCTGATCGGGGTTCAGACAACCTACAACAGTGTTACAATCGACATGATTCAAACCGTGATTCTATATATCTTCACGGTGGAGGTGGTGTTGCGCTTCATTGCGGCGGGCAGTGTGGGTGAATTTTTCAAGAGCGGGTGGAATGTATTCGACCTTATACTTGTGATAATCGGTTGGATTCCGGCATCAGCGGGCAGTGGCTCCACGGTGATGGTGTTGAGAGTGCTGAGAGTGTTCCGCGTGCTCCGTCTGCTGCGGACTGCCAGCGAGATCAAGCTGATAATAGGAGTGCTTATCAGGTCAATGAAGTCGCTTCTGTATAATGGAATATTGTTCCTGATATTCATGTATCTCTTCGCAGTGGCCGGAGTCTCGATGTTCCGCCTTCCTTCTGATACGAACCTGCATGGGGAACAGTTGGCCCATTACGAACAACTTATGAAAGAGGCTCCTCATTGTCCGGCCAATTCTCCTGATCCTTATGGCAGCATAGGGGAGGCGTTCTTCACTCTTTTCCGTGCGCTGACCGGGGAGGACTGGACCGACCTGCGCTATAATCTTGTGACTGCCTCGCGTCTCGATCTTATACAAGTGTCGCCGGCGGTAGTGACCGGATTTCATGTGCTATGGTTCTGCATAGCGGCCTTCCTTCTGCTTAACCTCGTGACCGGAGCTGTGATCAACAACTATCAGGTCACCATAGAAGAAGAGGAACGCAAGCGCAGCATGAAGATGATGAATTAGACTCTTCTATCCTGCTATATAAAATAAACGCGAATGTGGCGGGTCATCACGACTCGCCACATTCGCGTGTTTTCCATAATACTTTCAAACTAACCTAACATCATGAAACGAATTTTACTTTCTGATATTATAACATCAGAAGAGAAAGAACGGTTCGGTCTAATATTTCTATTTCATTCGAGAACATACGTGTTCCTCCTAATCTCAGGTCCGGAGTGTTTAGCCTTATATCACAGTCTATGACAAAAATGGTTCCGTTGGGAGATTTAATCACATTTTCATCGTGGAGGTCACTTAAATAAATGTATGGAGTGGTATATGTCCAATTACTTTTGTTTCTTATTGTAAATCCTAAATTAAGGGCAAAATTCTCAATTTCTTTTTCTGTTAGAGGTAGTCCTTCGATAAATGGTTGGGAGACAATTATTTTGAATTCACCATTATCATTCTTGCCGAATCCTATAACAGACAGATTTGTTTCAGGAAATAGTGTGTTATGTAATGATATACGATCAAGTGCATGAACCGGGAGAATAAAGTAATCGAGGCCAATGCTCTTAATTAGCGTTGGCCCGTTATCGTATACTTTAGCTTCCCCTCCTTCTGCGATATTGACACCAAATCTATTACATAGGAGGTTGTCAACGTCTTCGATCCAGATTCCTATGGTTTTGGCCCACTTCTCTATTACAGTTGCCTGGTACGTTGCTGATTGGAATTCTCTTTTGATATTTGAGATCCCTTCAGCAAAGCAATCTGACGGAGTTTCTGCTCCCGCGAGAATGGTTGCAATGACATGACTTGTGCCTCCCTTTGTGCAGCCATACTGTTCTTGCGGTGAAAATCGTTTAAATATAAGTTTCCCGTTACAAAATAATTCTCCATAATATTCTAATTTCTCAATTCCTTCTTTGGAGAAGCCATCCGATATAATATCATTAATGGTTTTCCAGAATGATTCGTTATCCATTATTTTATTTTTCACAAAAATAGTGATTATATCTAATTATACAAAGAAAATATGATTTTTAAAACACGCGAATGTGGCGGGTCATTACGACTCCTGACTTCGCCACTTTTATGATGCTTAGATGAATATAAGTGCTTTTCAGCAATATACAATTATGTAAGTTTGATTTAGGGTGACGTAATGACGAAATATGGCAATGCAGAGAAAAAATCCTCCGCATGGCTTCTGTGAAATTCTGTTCTTTCTGAGTCTTTGTATTAGCCTGATTTTGGTTGACTATGTTTTGGTCTTAGACCTGAATAAAGTT